>NZ_POUA01000479.1 GCF_003236385.1 Spongiactinospora gelatinilytica | reverse complement strand
GGCCCGCGTCCACGACGCCCACCGCCACCAGGGGCGAGACCGTGGGCGACCCGACGGGCCGCTGGCTGCGACTGGACTCCGACATCCCCAGGGAGTACCGCTCGCTGATCGTGCAGGCCGGCACGTACTGCGCGCAGCACGGCCTTAGTCCCCCGCTGATCGCGGCCATGCTGAAGGCGGAGTCCGGCTTCGACCCCGCCCTCACCGACCACCCGGCCGACGAGTACGGCATCGCCCGCTGGACCCCCGGCGTGCTGTGGCACTGGCAGCCCGGCGGCCTGCAGAGCCCCAAGCCCTCCCCGCCGCTCGGCCCGGAGCTCTCGATCCTTTCCATGGGCCGTTTCATGTGCGGGCTCGGCCCCAAGATCAAGGACATTCCCGGCGACCCGGCGCTCAACCTGGCCGGGCTGTTCCGCAGTGGCGTCGATCCGATGCACCGCGACAACGGGGTGCCGGAGCGGTGGCGGGAGTACCTCGGCAAGGTCGCGAAGTACATGGACGACTACCGGCCGCGCTGACCCTCCCGGCGGCCGGCCGGCCTCACCGGGGGCGGGCCGCGTGTTGCGCGAGGGCGCTCAGGCCGTAGACCACGCCGCCGGCCAGGTCACCGCCGCTGAAGGCGGTGGCCATGGACAGGGCGATCGCCTGGCAGCGCGCGTCGGGCAGGCGCCTGCGGGCGCGTTCGCCGGTGACGATCTCCAGCCCGCGGCCGGCGGGATCGACGAACAGGAGCACCGCGCCGGCCGCCTCCTCGCCCAGCGCGGCGTGCAGCCGCTCGGCGTAGTCGCGGTGCCCGGCGGGGGCCGGGCCGATGTAGACGGCGAACCGCAGGCCCGTACGCCGCTCCGCCTGCCGTACGGCCTGGCGGACGTCGTCGGCCTGGGGCATGGACAACCGGCGCATCACGGTCACCAGCCCCCCGAGGCCCCGCCGCAGGCCCGGCCGGGCTCGGCCGCCCCGGCGAGCGCGGGCCAGTCATGATCCGGGACGTCGATCCAGGCCGGACGCCGATCCAGCAGCACCACTCCGGAGTCGCTCACCCCGTGCTCGCCGCCGCCCGGCCCGCCGAACCACACCGGGCCATCGGCCGCTCCCCTGGCGGCCCGCGCGCCCATCGCCTTGGCGGACAGCAGCACCACCAGCGAGATCACGATGAACACGACCGATGAGATCCCGATGAGGGGGCCCAGCACCCCGATCGCGCCGTCCATCCGTTGAACGTAACCGTCCGGCGCGGGCGCGTCCACGCGTTAGGATCACGATTCGGTGGCCGCCGTCGCCGGGCGGAGCGTGCCCGGGCTCCGGAGTTGTCTAGAGAGGATAGGGATAGATACCCGGTTTTCGGTATGGCGAAGCAGGTGAAGGCAGCCACAAAAGTGTGAACCAGGGAAGACTAGGCAACCTATCAGCGACTCGGCTACGGTGAGTTACGTGGATCTCGGCCAAGTTCCAGAAGACGGTCACACACAGTCACCAATTTGGGTGAGTGACCGGCCGGCACAGTCGTCGGCTCGCCCCACCCCGGCCCCCTCGACGTTCGCTCCGATCGAGCGCGCGTCGTTGCGCAGTCTGCTGCAGGAGCCGAAGTACCGGCCGCTGAGGCGCCGAGCGCTGATCGCGCTCCTCGGCGGCATTCTGCTCGGCGTCCTGCTGTCCGACTGGCGTGCGGGAGTCACCGGTGCGGTGATCGCGGCGATCGCCGACACCGTCTATCGCGCGCGATCGGCCTCCTCCGTGCCCGCGTGGCGACGGCCCTCCGTCGCCGAGCGCCGCACGGAAGCCCAGCTCAAGAAGCTGGAGCGAAGCGGCTATCGCACACTGCACGCCCGTGCCATCCCCGGCAGCGAAGCGCAGATCGATCATCTGGTCATCGGTCCTACCGGGGTGTACGCGGTCGACTCGGAGAAATGGGACAAGCGGCTGCCCGTCCGCGTCCAGTCGGGCAAGAAGCTCTTCCACGGACCGTTCACCCAGAAGCCGCGCCTTGTCGAGGCGGCGTGGGAGGCGGCCCAGGCCAGCCAGCTGATCGGCGAGAAGCTGGGCAGGGAGCTGGTCGTGGTGCCGTCGCTGGCCATTTATGGTCCGGCCATTCCATGGAAGATCCTCACAATCCGCGACGTCGACGTCTTCGAGGGCAGCCGGGTGCGCCGGTGGATCACCAAGCGGGAGCACTCGCTCACCGACGAGGAGATCGGGAAGATCTACGAAGCGGCCACCGAGGTGCTGCCACCGCGCTACGCGGAGAGCTGACCCGGCGGCGGGCCGCCCGTCTTCCCGCCCTGTCACGCCGGCCGTACGGCGGCATGCCGGGGCCTTGACGCACGGGGTGCGCACCTGCGCCCGGCGCGTGTGGGCGCCAAGAGGCGCTTGTCGTGCGCCCTGACGCATACGCGGTGGCATGTCTGTGCAGCGACGACGTCAAGTCCGTCCGACGCGTGGACATGACGTCTCATGCACCGGGCGCACGCCGTACCATTTGAAGACTCGCCTGTTTTCTCGCAGGTTCGTCTTCGATGGGAGATGCGTCATGCCTCCGCTGAGGTCGCGAACGGTCACACACGGCAGGAACATGGCCGGTGCCCGGGCCCTGCTCCGGGCGACCGGCGTATCGGGCAGCGACTTCGGCAAGCCCATCGTCGCGGTGGCCAACAGCTTCACCCAGTTCGTCCCCGGCCACGTCCACCTGCGCGAGGTCGGCGACGTCGTGGCCGGCGCGGTCAGGGAGGCGGGCGCGATCCCGCGCGAGTTCAACACCATCGCGGTCGATGACGGCATCGCCATGGGCCACGGCGGCATGCTCTACTCGCTGCCCAGCCGGGAGCTGATCGCCGACGCGGTCGAGTACATGGTCAACGCGCACTGCGCCGACGCGCTGATCTGCGTGTCCAACTGCGACAAGATCACCCCGGGGATGCTGCTGGCCGCGTTCCGGCTCAACATCCCGACCGTGTTCGTGTCCGGCGGGCCGATGGAGGCCGGCAAGACCCCCGGCCGCAAGCTCGACCTCATCGACCCGATGATCGCCGCCGCCGACGACTCGGTCTCCGACGAAGAGTTGCGGGAGCTGGAGGAGAACGCCTGCCCGACCTGCGGGTCGTGCAGCGGCATGTTCACCGCCAACTCGATGAACTGCCTGGCCGAGGCCATCGGCCTGGCCCTGCCCGGCAACGGCACCACACTGGCCACGCACGCCGCGCGGCGCGGCCTGTTCGAGCGGGCCGGCCATGCCGTGGTGGACCTCGCGCACCGCTACTACGAGCAGGACGACGAGACCGCGCTGCCGCGCGCGATCGCCACGCGCGAGGCCTTCGAGAACGCGATGGCGCTCGACGTGGCGATGGGCGGCTCCACCAACACGATCCTGCACCTGCTCGCGGCGGCCAGGGAGGCCGAGGTCGACTTCGGCCTCAAGGAGATCAACGAGCTGTCGCTGCGGGTGCCCTGCCTGTGCAAGGTCGCCCCGGCCACCGCGAAGTACCACGTCGAAGACGTCCACCGGGCCGGGGGCATCCCGGCCATCCTGGGCGAGCTCGACCGCGCCGGGCTGCTGCACCGCGACGTGCCGACCATCTCGGCCGCCACGCTCGGCGACTACATCGAGGCATGGGACCCGATGTCGCCGTCGGTGCTGCCCGAGGCCTTGGAGCTGTGGCACGCGGCCCCCGGCAACGTCCGCACGGTCAAGCCCTACTCCCAGGAGGCCCGCTGGGAGTCGCTCGACCTGGACCGCGCGGAGGGCTGTGTGCGCGACCTCGAACACGCCTACACCCGCGACGGCGGGCTGGCCGTGCTGCACGGCAACCTGGCCCTGGACGGCGCGGTGGTGAAGACGGCGGGCGTCGATGAGTCGATCTGGAAGTTCTCAGGGCCGGCGGTGGTCTTCGAGTCGCAGGAAGACGCGGTGGAGGGCATCCTCAACAACCGGGTCAAGGCCGGCGACGTCGTGGTCATCCGCTACGAGGGCCCCAAGGGCGGCCCCGGCATGCAGGAGATGCTCTACCCGACGTCGTTCCTGAAGGGCAAGGGCCTCGGCAAGGTCTGCGCGCTGGTCACCGACGGCCGCTTCTCCGGCGGCACCTCGGGCCTGTCCATCGGGCACGCCTCCCCGGAGGCGGCGGAGGGCGGCGTCATCGCGCTGGTCGAGGACGGCGACACGATCGACATCGACATCCCCTCCCGCACTCTGGAGCTCAAGGTCCCCGAAGGCGTGCTGGCGGCCCGGCGCGAGCGGCTGCTCGCCGAGCGGCAGGGATACCGTCCGCGCGACCGGCGGCGTTCGGTCAGCGTGGCGCTTCAGGCGTACGCGGCGCTCACCACTTCGGCCTCCACCGGAGCGTCGCGCGACCTCACCCAACTCTCCAGGTGAACGGGCCCCTACCGACGTTGTGTTCGAAAAATGTCGGTAGGGGATCGTAAAATATGGGTATGACAAACGTCATGGAGGCCCCTTCTCGCAGTCTGAATGCCGCCGAGATCGCTGCGCTCGCCCTCTCGCTCGCGCACCTGGGCGCCGGGCCGCAGTCGACGACCGCACGGCGCGGCCTGCGCCATGCGTTCGACCACCTCGACGTCGATGATGACGTCGTCGCCGCCACCCTCGCCACCCTGACGACCCCCCTGCCCGCCGACACCGCGGCCAGGACCAAGCTGATCGCCGACGCCATCACGGGCAGGCACGTGGTCCGGCTCCACTACCGCGACGCGGGCGACCGCGTCTCGGTCAGGGAGGTCGACCCGGTCACCTGCCTCGTCCACCGCGACCACTGGTACCTGGTGGGCATGTGCCGGCTCCGGCGGGCCATCCGGGCCT
>NZ_POUA01000478.1 GCF_003236385.1 Spongiactinospora gelatinilytica | reverse complement strand
GACGGCGCGGGGTCGGCGTCGACGTCCAGGGGCCCATGTCATCATGGGGGTGGCCGGGGAAGTTGCGCCCGCAACTCCTCATAGCCCGCAGTTCCTCATAGAAGGCCACGATCCGCTCGTCCAGGTCGCCTTCCACGTGGTCGCCGCCCGACCGGCAACGATCGAGCATCTGACGAGCCGCCTCGGCATCGACGGGCCGCGCATACCGAGTGCGGCGAGGTCGTAGCTCACGAATCAATAATGGCGGCGCGGGGCAGTCAGGTGGCAGGGGTGGTGTGGGGGTCGGCGGCGCGGGCTTCGGCGATGGTCTTCAGGTCGCGCAGCCAGGCTTCGAGGCCCATGCCGAGGATCTTGGTGGCGGTGGGGACGTCCGCTTCGACCTGGTCACCGGTCCAGGTCTCCTCGGTACGCACCCGGACACCCCCCTTGACCTTGGTGAAGGTCCACACATGGACGCCCTGGTCGATGCGCACCCCCTTGCCGACCGCCGGGCCGCTCCACGCGATGCAGGCGTCGCGCTGGAGCCGCCGCACGGTGGAGGTGATGTGCAGCGTGGTGGCGGGGGTCGTGGCGGTGGCCGGTGCCGGGGTGGTCCAGTGGAACCGCGAGCCCGCCCGGAGCGGGCCGGAGTCCAGGCGTTTCGCGCTGAGCACGGGGGCCTGCCAGGCGGGCCAGCGCTCCACGTCGGTCTGCAACGCGAAGACCGTACGCAGCGGCGCTTTGATCACGATGTCGGCCCCGTACCGGATGCGGGCGGCGGGGTCGACGCCCTCCCCCCGGCACCGGAGGCCATGGCCGCCGGCCTGGGCGGCGTTGGCGGCCGGGACACCGGTCGTGAGCAGGCCGGCGACGGCGGCGAGGGAGATCGTGAGGGCGGCGGCGGCGCGCACGCCGGTCCAGGGCCGCTGAGCAGGAGTGGTGGATCGGGCATCGCTGAACATGGGGGTTCCTTTCGTGGGCGGGCCGGGCTGCCTGGTTCAGCGGCGGCCGGCACGGTGAACGGTGACGATGAGCACGGCGGACGCGGCGACGATCAGGGCCGCGAGGCCGGGATGCATGTCCTTGGACAGGTTGGGCGCGCCGTCGGGCCGGGCCAGCCAGATGGTGAGCGGGATCGCGTACGTCGCGGCGAGGAGCATGGCCGCCGGCCGGACCGCCCGGTCGCGGACGCGGACGAGCGCGCCGACCAGCGCGACCGCGACCGGGACGCTCGCCAGCATGGCGAACTGCCCGACGATCATCACGGGGACCGCCCAGGAGGCGATCGTCACCGCGAGCGGCGTGCCCCGGCTCGCGGGGGTGAGCGGTATGGGTGTGGCGGTCATGGCGTTCCCTTCGGCCGGCTCTTCCGGATGCCTGAACGCATGCCCTAGAAGCTCATGCGTTCGTTAGAAGTTATAACTGCGATGACATGAGAGAGTCAACAGGGTTCGCGAGACCTTCTAACTATCCCTTCAAGGCGTAGTCTGCCGCCCGTTTGATGGGCTTCCAGAAGCCGCGCGTCCCTGACCACCCGGCCGGACGCGAGGAGCACGACAAGTGCCGCGATCTCCTCCGGCTCGGCGAAACCGGCTTCGATCGCGTCCGGCGTGAGATCTGCAACCAGTGCCCGTACTACCGCAAATCCGATTCCACCACGGCAATGCGCGTTTTATCAGTCGTCATCGGGTAGACCATTGCCGGACGATTCGGATGCCCTTCAAGTCCGGCTTCATGGTGGAGGCGGGTATGATCGGCTCTGCTTTCGGCATTGTGCTGCGCCCGCTCACCGCGCCGGGCACGATACTCGGTGACGGATCGATCAGCACGCGTCGCGCAAAGGGTGTCCATGTCGCCAATGTTCAGGAAATCAGGAAGCACCGCCCGGCCTGCCGACGCCGCTTCGGCGAGCACGGCGGAGCCGGACGAAGCAAGCGAGCCAAGTGAGCCGAGCGAACCGAGCGAGCCGGGTGCCCCACCGTCCGTCGGCAGCCGTTTCGAATCCTGGACGAGACATAACCTTTTCGTCGTCATCGTCGTCTTCGCCGCCCTCCTCCTGTCATCGGTGATCACGATCGGCTCATCGTTCAACGGCGTCCGCGAGTGGTACACCGAGACCTTCAACTGGCGGGAGAGTGAGTACGCCAAGCTCACCGGACTCCAGGCGGGCTTCAGCATGGAGATGTTCAGGAAGAGGCTCGGCGACCCGATCTTCCGGACCATCGTCCCGGAATCGAAGCACCGGCTCACTCAGAGCACTTTCGCCGGACGGGGCTACTGGGCGCACATCATCTCCGATGAGATGGACGTGGTGCTCGCCTATTCCGTCACCTCCTGCGCCCGGGACTTCCAGCCCACCTTCACGACAAAGACCTCACCGCCGAGCACGATAACGCTGAACAAAACCCCGATCTCCGGCGTCCAGGTCAGCGCCGAGGCGACGACGGAGTCCTTCATCTCCGGCGCGACCGCGAACAGCTACGTGTATCAGTTCCTCTATCAGGGAAACCCGTCCGGCTACAAAACCTACGGATGGGGCCTGAACGACGCGTGCCCGTGGTACCCGGCCAAGGGCGAGCGCGATCTGCTGAAAGACTGGACCAACTGGAGAATCAGCCCGGAAGGCGAAGAATTCGAGCAGAAGGAGCAGAAGAAGGCCCCCGGCCGCAAAATGCGGGAACTGCTGGCCGCGTCCACCGCGAACACCTATATGGAAACGTCGCAGTTCGCCGCGATGAGCGATCAGGAGGTCAAGAACCTTTACCCCGAACAGCTCGGCGTGGACCGGGTGACCGTGCGCACCTACCCTCTGCCGGACGCGGGCGACTGAACCAAGCCGGCCCGCCGGGGTCAGTCCTCGATGGTGATCCCCATCGCGCCGGCCAGGGCGTACACGAGGCCCTGGGCGTCCCGGCCGCCGATGGTCGCGCCCCGGAAGCTGCCCACGCCCCGGATCCCGAGCAGGACGCAGTCGCTGAATTTCGTATGGTTCATCCGCGCGTTGGAGAACTCCGCCCCGCTCAGATCACACCCCTCGAACCGCACGTTGGCCAGCTCGGCGTCCTGGAAATCGGCCTCCACCAGGGCGCAGTCACGAAAGACGACGTGCTTGAAGGTCGAGAACCTGAACCCGGCCAGCTCCGCCCGGCAGGTGTCGAACACGACTTCGCGAAACGTGCTCTCCGTCCAGGCCGTACCGGTCATCCGGCTGTCCTGCACGCGGGCCCGGTGCATCCCCGACACACCGGCCTTCAGGTTCGACGCATCGCACTGAACCAGTTCCACATCGCTGAACGCGGCCTGCCTCATCCGCCCGCCCGCCAGCTTCGTGCCGACGAACCTGCACCCCTCGAAATCGGCTCCCTCCACCCGCCGGGCCGACAGGTCCAGATTCCGGAACTCCAGCGACCGGTAGCCGCCGTCGTCTTCCAGGTCGTGTTCGGGGAGGTGGGCGACGGTGAGCGAGGCGGCGAGCCGCGGAGCGGCCGGTTCCCGCATCCGCTTGGACGCGGCACGCTGAGTAGGTTCGGGCATAGCGGCAACCCTACGACCGGTCCGCCGTCCGGTTGCCGCGATGCCCGCATGCGATCCCGGGAGAACGGGGCCTATTCGTTGGGGTTCTCCAGCCGGAAGAAGTTGCTGGGTTTGCCGTCCTTGAGGTGCTCCTGGTAGATGAACCGCAGGCCGCGCTCGTCGAAGGTACGGAACCATTCGTCCCAGTCCAGGTGCTTGAGCTGCTGGCCGCCGTACCCGGGGAAGTCCAGACGCAGTACGCCCGGCCGGCCGTCACGCTCGGTGCCGGGCACCGTGGCGGGCTCCGCGCCGCGTTCCCTCGCCCAATTGCTGATCACGTCGTGCTCGGTGGTGACGAGGGTCTCTCCCGGGTGATTCTCGTGCTCGTCGGTCGACCTGATCTCATGTCGCTGGGCCATCGCGAACTCCTTTCCCCTCCCCCTTCCCCTACCGTGCTTCCGCTGCGCCGCACCTCCGGCCGTCGGCAAATGTTGCCCAAACCCGGCCTCGCCGAGAAGCGCCCTGGCCGCCTCCAGAAGGTCGCGCTCATAGCGCGGACCGTCATCCAATTCCTCGCGGTAGTAGGCCAGATGGGCGAACTCATATTCCGGCCGCGTCATCCAGACCTCACCGCACGGCACTTCGCGAACGACCTCCGCGACCGCCGCCCCACCGGCGACCAGCCCTTCCGCCAGCCCACGCAGCACCCACCGGACCGCTTCCGGCTCCCCGGGCACCTCAATGCCCGATTCCGCGAGCGCGGCCCGATACAGCTCACAGATCTCCGCCGTATCCGAGCGCCGGTTCAGCCCGGCCAGTTCCCGCAACGACGGCGAATCGACGCCCCGGGCCAACGCCCCGGCCGCGACGGCGGGCACATCTTCGGGAAACGCCCCTCCAGTGGCATACCGCCACACGAAATCCCGGAAAGCGTCCACCCCACCCCTCTGCCCGCCACTACCGGCGGGCCGTCGTGGGATCGCCGCCCCGTGCGCGATTGAGCCGGTTCAGGCAGCGGGCCAGTACCAGCCCGTACACGACATGGCCGGCCGCCATGACCAGCGGGCGGCCCGGCCGGTCGCCGGAGATCGGGGGGAGGATGCCGAGCTTCGGCACCCATCCCTGGTAGCTCACGAGCCAGATGCCGAGGGCGTACGCGAGCGCGGGCAGGACCGGCGCGGGTCGCCCACGGCAGAACAGCCCGTACAGCGCGCCACAGGACGCCCCGAATCCGGCGTGCGCGAGCATCCCGACGACCCGCTCCCCCCGCTTGGGGGAATGCCGGTCACCCGCCATCGCGGCCCGGGCGATCCGCTTGGGCGGCTGGTCCTCCATCAGCCCGGCCCGGCCTCCCGCCAGCATCAGGACGCTCATCGCCCCCGTCGCGACCAGCCCACCCATCGCC
>NZ_POUA01000477.1 GCF_003236385.1 Spongiactinospora gelatinilytica | reverse complement strand
GGTGGAGGCCGGGGCGTACGCGGGGCCTGGAGAGTCCGGTGGCGGTCAGGTAGCCGGGGAGTCGTCCTCTGACGGCTTGCGGACGGCGGGAGTCGCCGGTCCTGCCGGTGGTCCGAGAGTTGCGGACACGGGGCGGCCGGGTGGGTCGGTGAACAACCTGGGAACGGCGGCCCGCCGGCAGCCGGAGCAGAAAGGGATCGGCCGGCGTTGGGGCGATCCCTGGTCGTCGATCAGGGCCGCTTCGCCTCCTGACGAAACGGCGGGCGGAGACCTGGGCACCGCCGTCGATCCGACCCCGGCAGGCCCCGGGGCGTCGCGGTCGGCGCGGCATCGGCGGGGCCGCCCCGGGCGGAAGCTGGCGCTGATCGCCGGGGCCGTGGCCGTCTTCATCGTCGGCACCGGGACCGGCTGGATGATCGCGACGCGTTCCCCCACGCCCGCCCTCACCCTCAGCGGCCCGCCGTACGCCATCACCGCCGGACGCCCCCTGACCCTCGACCTCCCCCTGACCGAACACCGGGACTGGGCGCTGGACCTGCGGTTACGGCTCGGCTACACCCGCCAGCAGGAGTTACAGAACTGCAGTTACCACGCCTGGCTCACCTACCGGCTCATCAGCGACGGCAAGACCCTGGCCGACGGCGGCTCCCGCACCGGGCTCAAGGAGGTCGCGGTCAACCAGATCCGCCTCGGCTCGGTCGCCGCCGCCAAGCTGGTGGTCACCCTGCACTGGACGCCCCCGGTACGCCGTCCCGGCACGACGCCGCGCTGTGACCTGACCCTCGACCCCAGCCGCAGCGTCCTGCGGGACGCCGGAGCCCCGCCCAGCCGATCCCGGCGCCCCCGCCCAGCAAGGCCGACCGGGGCAACGGCCCGCTGACCGGCAAACAGTGGCTGAAGATCGCCGTGAAGATCGACCAGCCCGGCATCGGGGTGATGGTGAACAGCAACCCCGACAACCGGCAGGGCATCGACATCGACATCGCGAAGGAGATCGCCAAGCGGCTGCACGCCATCCCCGAATGGCACGATGTCACCTCAAGCAGCCGGGAGACGCTGCTCCAGCGCGGCCAGGCCGACGTGGTGATCGCCAGCTACTCGATGAACGAGCCGCGCCGCGACAAGATCACCTTTGCCGGGCCGTACCTGGTCGCCGAGCAGGACATCATGGTCCGCGCCGCCCCGGACAGTGCCGACATCAAGGACATCGACGACCTGAAGGACAAGAAGTTCTGTGGTGTCACCGGCTCCCAGTCCACCCAGCGCGTGATCAACCACTTCCCCGCCGGATGGGACACCCCGGAGCACATGGTCAGGCAGCACGGGTACGGCGCGTGCGTGCAGATGCTGCGCGACCGCGAGGTCGACGCGGTCTCGACGGACAACTCGATCCTGGCCGGCTACGCCGCCGCCGACAGGGCCAGGTTCCGGTTGCTGGGCGAGTCGCTGTCCGTCGAGGAGTACGGCATCGGGCTGGCCAAGAACAACGTCGCCGACGCCCGGCGGATCAACGGCATCCTCAAGGAGATGATCCGGGACGGCACCTGGCAGAAGATCATCAGAACCCACCTCCGCGACTCGGCGGACAGATTCATCCGGACCGTACCGTCCATCCCCGGCCCCTGATCAGGTCGTCAGGGCCGCCCGGCACAGGCGGACCAGTGCCTCGTCGTCGGGGACCTGCGAACTGCTGTAGCCGTGGTCGGACGCGTTGTGCCTGCGTACCCGGCCCAGCTCCGCATGCAGCAGGCCGTGGGCGCTCTTGGCGGCCGGGCCCAGGTCGGCCCACAGGGCCGCGACGTCACGGCGGGTGTGGGCGTTGGCCAGCCAGGCGCGTTCGAGCACCGGTAGCAGGGGGTCGGCCTCGCCGGTGACCTGCCACAACGCCTGTGCCGCCCCCAGCGGCAGCCAGTGGTGCTCGTCGCCGCGGCGCAGCAGCCGGCGCAGCCGGTCGGTGGCGGCGCTCGCCGCGGGCCCCAGCTCGGCGAGGACGCCGATCGCGCCGGTGACCGCGTACCGGTCGCCGCCGAGGTGGCGCTCGGCGACGGCGTACGCGCCTTCGGCATCACCGTCGATCCGCCACAGCGCCTTGGCGGCGGCCGAGGATACCGACCGGTCGGAGTGGACGGCGGCCACGCGAATGTACGGCAGGCTCTCGCGGGAGGCCGGGCCGATCGCGCCCAGCGCGCCGAGGAGCGGAGCGGTCGCCGCCTCGCCCGACTCCAGCAGAACCAGCAGGTCAGGCACGACTCCGGCGGCGGCCGGGCCCATCTGGGCGAGTGCGTACATCAGGCCGTCGCGCCGGTGGTCGCGCGGCTCTCCGGTGGGCAGGTCGTGCAGCCGGCGGCGGAGGATGGGCAGCAGCGGGGCGGCCCGCTCGCCGTACCGACCGATCGGTCCGCCGATGTCCTTCGGCATGTCCTCGCGGTCGAGCGCCCACGCCAGCATGGGCAGCGCGCGTTCGTCCGCGGCCCCGGCCAGCGCGCGCAGCGCCGGGCCGACGCTGGACGTCGCGTCGGGCCACTCGACGACCCACGCGATGTGACCCTCCTGCGTGGCGGGGTGATGGGCCACCCGGCCCGCGGCGGTCAGAGCCTCCGCGAGCGCGCCGGCCGCGGGCGCGGCGAGCATGCCGAGATCTTGCAGGACGTGTACGGCGCTCCACAGCAACCGCGGGTCGCCGCCACGGACCTGCTCGCCGACCAGGGCGATCAGCTCGCCGTAGTCGCCGCGCCAGCCGTTGATCAGGTTGAGCGCGGGCATCAGGGCGTCGAGCCGGCACTCCCAGTTGGGGGAGCGGAGCAGCGGCGTGAGCAGGGACAGGCGGTCGGCCACCCGCTCGCCGTACGCCGCGCACAGGGACCTGACCAGCGCGGCGGCCCTGGGGGCGCGACGGCCCTCGTCGGCCTCCTCGCGCATCCGCCGGAGCGCGCCCACCAGGGTGGGCGTGTCGAACCCGGCGGGCGGGGTGCCGGGCGTGCCGGTCTGGTAGACCTCGGCGATCAGCGGGAGTACGTCGGCCACCGCGATGGCGGGCGCCGTGCCGTCCGTGCCGGGCAGCGCGACCAGCTCGGCGGCCACGGTGAGCTGGATCGCCGGGTCGCACTCGGCGGCGACCATCCGTGCCAGCCTGCCGGTGACCTCCGCGACGCTCTCGCCGCGCCGGGCCATCGCGGCGGCCGAGCGCACGATCTCCGCCAGCACCGCCGGATGCTCCTCCGCAGGCAGCCGGGCCAGCAGCCGGGCGACGGCGGCCGGCGCCTGATCCAGGCAGGCGGGGAGCAGCGCCGCGGTGGCGGCGCGTACGTCGGGGTCGGGGTCTTCCAGCAGCGCGGACCACAGCGGGTAGGCGGCGGTCACCCGCTCGTTGGCCTGGCGGTAGAGCGCGGTGAGACCGAGCGGGTCGTCGGCCGAGGCGAAGTCGGCGAGCAGCCTGATCACCTCGGGCCTGCCGGGCAGGCCGGGCCGGGTCGCGAGGCGCACCAGGAACGGGATCGTGGCGATCGTGCAGGGGTAGACGTCGCCCTGGTGGAACACGCCGCCGTACATCGCGTCGAGCGCCTGCTCGCGGATGGCGGGGTCGGGGTCGGCGAGGCCGCGTAACAGCTCGGGCACCTCGACGGCGGGGCCATACGCGTGCCGCATGCGGCCCCAGCGGATGTCGTCGAGACCCTCGAACGGGTCGTCGGTGTCGTCGGTCATGCGGCAGATCATCGCGGACGGCGCTGACAATTTCAGTGGGTAGAAAAAAAGTATGACGAACCGCAAACCCGACTCGATGGGCTTCGAGTCGTGGATCGACCAGCAGATCCGCGAGGCGATGGAACGCGGCGAGTTCGACGATCTGCCGGGCGCGGGCAAACCGCTCCCCAACCGCAACGAGGTGGCCGACGAGCTGTGGTGGGTCAAACAGAAGGCCCTGAGCGAGGGCCGGACCCTCCCTCTTCCGCCCACGCTGGCCCTCCGCAAGGAGGCCGAAGAGGCCCTGGCGGCGGCCCGCGGCGCCCGTACCGAGAACCAGGCCAGGAAGATCGTCGAAGAGATCAACCAGAAGATCGACCAGGCGATCAGAAAGGGCCTCTCCGGCCCGCCGCTCAACCTGATGCCCTTCGACGTCGAACAGATCATCACCGAATGGCGCGATGACAACCGCGGCTAGCCGATCGGCGGGGTGTCGGCGCGGGCGCCGCACCCGGCACCGGCCGATGCCTTCGAGGACGCGGCCGGGGAGCTGACCGAAGGGGGCACAGACCTGGTCGGAGCCGACCGGGTTCCCGGCCCGCTGCGGGGCCTCGCCCGCGAAGGCCGCCTTGCTGCCGGCGGTTTCACCGGTGCTCCTGGACGTCCGGTGAGCCGACCTGACCGGACGGCCGGACGGCCGGACGGCCGGGCTGCGGGGAACGAGCGGTGTGTGTTCGTGCGTGGCGGAGGTCGACTTCGTTCTTCAGTTGGCAATTAGGAGTCCGGCTCGGGTTTTCGGGTCGGGAGTAGCGGGATTGGGGATGGTGATGTATTTGGGAATCGTCTGCCACTAAACCTATTTCAGGAAATGGCCCCGCAAGCCGCCCCCTTGTGACACCCCGCCACCACACCTTAGGTCAGCCTTGTCCTGCTGTTCGGGCCGGGCTTGGTGGCTGCTGGGTAATGTTTGGGAGAAATGGGGCAGAAGTGATTATCGACCACGGTCATCCGACGCCACCCATGGTGAACGCCCCCATCTCCAGTGAGAATAGGACCGATAATCCTGGCCAAGCACCTCCCACCAGGTCGGTGATCTGACATGACGGCGGCATCCACCCCGCCGGGCACGGGCCCCTCCGGCATTCTCGGCAGAGTGTTGCTGCTCTGTGCCGCGCTCGGCCCTCCCGCCGTGGTCGTGCAGGTGTGGCCCGCGCTACGGAGC
>NZ_POUA01000476.1 GCF_003236385.1 Spongiactinospora gelatinilytica | reverse complement strand
TCCGGGGGGCGGGCCGGGTGGTCGAGGGTGCGGCGGTACAGGTCGTCGATCTCGTCGAGGGGGTCGCGGACGACGTTGCGGCGGGCCTCCAGCTCCAGGTCGGTGCGCCCGCGCAGGTCGTCGATGCCGCTCGCGGAGTGGCCGACCTGGTCGTCCAGCAGGTCGGCGCGGATCTTGGCGCAGGTCGTGGCGAGCTTGACCTGGTGGGCGCGGAGCCGGTCGAGGGTGACGTGGTCGACGAAGCCGGAGGAGCGGCGCTGCTGGGCGTACATGGCGAGCTGCCCGTCCAGCACCTCGGCGTGCTCGGCGACCTCGCGCACCAGTACGGGCAGGTCGCCGAGGCTCCAGCCCTGGCGGGCCGCCTGGTCGAGGGCCTGGCGGGTCAGGGTGACCTCGCGGCGCAGCTCCACCCGCAGTCGCTCGGCGTCACCCGCCTCGCCGCCGCTCATCGCGTTGACGTGGGTGGCGAGCCTGGTCGTGGCGGCCCGGGCCTTTTTGGTCGCGGCCTTGCCGAGCTTGACGGCGAAGTAGAGCCCGACTCCTCCGATGATCAGGAAGAGCAGGAAGGCCACCAGGACGATCGTGATGAACGTGCTGATCGCAGACACCCCTAACCGCGGTGAGGACCGGTAGGCCCGGATATCCTGATGACATCGAGCATATCCACCCGGCGGCCTGATGAGCCGCCGGATGAGAAGGTGCCGTCACGGCTTCAGGGACCGCCACGCGTGGCGCGCGCGATGCGGCGGCGCCGCCGTACCGCCCTGATCACCCAGCACGCCGCCACGGCGAACAGCAGCAGCACCACGATCACCAGCACCGGCAGAAAGAGCGCGATCAGGCTGATGCCGATCGACCCGGCGTCCTCCACGGTGCTGACCACGGGCGCGCCCACCCCCGCCGTCGTCGCGTTGACCACCGGGCGCGCGGCCGCCTTCATCAGGTGCACGACCAGGGCCAGGGCGATGCCGAGCAGCCAGCCGACCCAAGGGTGATCGGCCATCCAGGCCGAGCCCTCCAGCTCGGCCGCGGCGGCGGTGGCGCTGAAGACGACGCCACCGGCCGCGGGCCGTACCGCCGTCTGGATGATGTCGTTGACGTGGTCCACCACGGGCACCTTGTCCAGCACCAGCTCCGCCAGCAGCAGCACGCCGATGATCAGCAGTACCGGCCACTCGGCCAGCCAGGCGTACCCCTCGGGCAGCCGCACGGCGTCGGTGAAGTTGGCCGCCAGGCCGACCACCAGCAGCGGGATGTAGGCGTTGAGCCCCGCGGCGGTGGACAGGCCGAGGCCGGTCAGTGTCGCCAGCATGCGTCCTCCCGGGCGCCGTACTCCGTCGATCGCAAGAACGCTTCCCGGCCGCCCGGAGATCCCACCCGGCGGTCACAGGTCGATGACGCCGCGCAGCCGGGCCACCGCCGCGCCGAACTCCTCGATCATCTCCTGGACCACCTGCCGCGTGGGAGCGACCCGGTCGAGCTGCCCGACGACCTGCCCCACGAAGTAGCCGGCCAGCCGCTCCGCGCCGGGGTTGCCGGACTCGGCGGCACGGCCGATCCGTGCCATCGCCGCCTCGGCGACCAGCGTCTGCAACGGCGGGGGCAGCGCCCCCGGGCTCTCGGTGGCCTCGTCCCACTCGTCGGTCCAGGCCGACTGGAGCTGGCGCGCGGGCCTGCCGGTGCGGGCGGTGGAGCGCGTGGTGTCCAGCGAGGTCGCGGCCAGCATCTTGCGCCGGACCGGCGCGGACGTCTCGGCCTCCTCGGTGGTCAGCCACACCGAACCGCACCACACGCCCTCCGCGCCGAGCGCCAGCGCCGCGGCCATCTGCCGCCCGGAGGCGATCCCGCCCGCCGCCAGCACCGGCACCTCGACGGCGTCCACCACCTGGGGGACCAGGACCATCGTGGTGATCTCGCCGGTGTGCCCGCCCGCCTCCGTGCCCTGCGCCACGATCATGTCAGCGCCGGCCGCCGCGTGCCGCCTGGCCTGCTCGACCGTGCCCACGGACGCCGCCACCGGCACCCCCGCCGCCCTGGCCTTGGCCGCCAGCGCCGGATCGGGAGCGCCGGACGCCCCCGCGATCAGCGCGATCGGGTGCTTGAGCGCCACCTCGGCGAGCGCGGCGGCCCCCTCGGGCCCGACCCTGCGGCCGAACTCCTCGGCGGGCGCGGCCAGGTACCCGGGCAGCGGATCCAGCGTGCTCACGCCGTACTTGGCGAGCAGGTGCGCCACGAAGTCGCGGTGCCGCTCGGGGATCAGGTCGGCGACCCGCGCGAACGCGTCGCCCGCCGTCGCGGTGGCCCGCAGGTCGACCGTCGCGGGCGCGGGCACGTCCACCCCGTAGGGCCGGCCGCCGACCTCCTCGTCCAGCCTGGACAGCTCGGCGTCGAGCCGGTCGGGGGAGTACGTGGCGGTGCCGAGCACGCCGAACCCGCCCGCACCGGTGACCGCCGCGACTACGTGCCGGGAGTGACTGAACGCGAAGAGTGGGTGTTCGATGCCGAAGCGTTCACAGATCGCGGTCCGCATGCGGCGAAGGTAACCCCGGGATCGCGGCCGGGTCCAGTGGAACGGGAGTCTCCTGAGGTCCGGCCGTGACCGGCCCGGAGGGCAGGAACGGCAGGTGCCAGCCCTCATCAGGGGTGTAACTGCGTATCACCCTGGCCGGGACCCCGGCGAGCACGCAATGGTCGGGGAACTCCCCCCGGACCACGGCTCCGCCCGCCACCACGGTGTGCCGGCCCAGCCGCGTCCCCGGCAGGATGATCGCCCCGGCCCCCAGCCACGACCCCGATCCGATCGTCACCGGGTTGTTGCGCGGCCACTGGCGGCCGATCGGGGTGTCCGGATCGTCGTAGACATGGTTCTGGTCGGTTATATAGACGTACGGACCGGTGAAGACATCGTCACCGATGTCGATCCACTGGTGGCCGACGATGTGCGTGCCCCGGCCGATGGAGCAGGAACGGCCGATCCGCACCACCGTCGCGGGGCCGAGATCCAGCCCCGGGTTCATGCCCGCGCTGATCGACACGCGCTCGCCGACGAGGGTCCCCTCGCCGATCTCGATCCATTCCTCCCCGAAGATCGCGCCGGTGGGAAAGGCCAGGCAGGCGCCCTCTCCCAGCCTTTTGAAGCGGTGTCCCGCGGGGCTGCGCGGTGTGATCGCGCCGGCCCGCCTGATCGCCGCCCAGGCGCGGTGGACCAGCGTTCCCGCGGCCCGCCGTACGGCATCGCGGACTGACATAACGGCCCAAGCTACCGTGCCCGCAACATAACGGAACAGCAGGTCGAGCACAGGTGGACCACGGTGTTTGATAATCTGAGAGCCCGTGGGTACGGGAGGCCGCCCACTCAACGGCCGACGATCGAGACGACCACGGGAGCCCTCTTGCGCAGCGCCGCACACACCAAACATCTGTTCGTCACCGGCGGCGTCGCCTCAAGCCTCGGCAAGGGGCTCACCGCCTCCAGCCTGGGGCGCCTGCTGAAGCTCCGCGGGCTCCGGGTGACGATGCAGAAACTCGACCCCTACCTCAACGTCGACCCCGGCACGATGAACCCCTTCCAGCACGGCGAGGTGTTCGTCACCGACGACGGCGCGGAGACCGACCTCGACATCGGCCACTACGAGCGGTTCCTGGACACCGAGCTGCACGGCTCGGCCAACGTGACCACGGGGCAGGTCTACTCCAACGTCATCGCCAAGGAGCGCCGCGGCGAATACCTCGGCGACACCGTCCAGGTCATCCCGCACATCACCAACGAGATCAAGGACCGCATCCTCGGCATGGCCGCGCGCGACGTGGACGTGGTCATCACCGAGGTGGGCGGCACGGTGGGCGACATCGAGTCGCTGCCGTTCCTGGAGGCGGTCCGCCAGGTGCGCCACGAGGTGGGCAGGGACAACTGCTTCTTCCTGCACGTGTCGCTGCTGCCCTACATCGGGCCGAGCGGGGAGCTGAAGACCAAGCCCACCCAGCACAGCGTGGCCGCGCTGCGCAGCATCGGCATCCAGCCCGACGCGATCGTGTGCCGCTCCGACCGGCCGATCACCACCAGCCTCAAGCGCAAGATCAGCCTGATGTGCGACGTCGACGAGGACGCCGTGGTCAGCGCGGTCGACGCGGCGAGCATCTACGACATCCCGAAGGTCCTGCACGCCGAAGGGCTCGACGCCTACGTGGTCCGCCGTCTCGGCCTGCCGTTCCGCGACGTCGACTGGAAGGAATGGGACCAGCTCCTGCGCCGGGTCCACCGCCCGGCCAAGGAGGTCACGATCGCGCTGGTCGGCAAGTACATCGACCTGCCCGACGCCTACCTGAGCGTCACCGAGGCGCTGCGCGCGGGCGGTTTCGCCAACGACGCCAGGGTCAACATCCGGTGGGTCAAGAGCGACGACTGCGAGACCCTCGACGGCGCGGCCCGCGAGCTGGACGGCGTGGACGGCGTGCTGATCCCCGGCGGGTTCGGCGTGCGCGGCATCGAGGGCAAGGTCGGCGCGGTGCGCCACGCCAGGGAGAACCTGGTCCCGCTGCTCGGCATCTGCCTGGGCATGCAGTGCATGATCATCGAGGCGGCGCGCACGCTGGCCGGCCTGCCCGACGCCAACAGCGCCGAGTTCCTGCCCGACACCGTGCACGCGGTGATCTCCACCATGGCCGACCAGGAAGACGTCGTCGCCGGCGAGCGCGACATGGGCGGCACCATGCGCCTCGGCCTCTACCCGGCCGAGCTCCAGGACGGCACGCTGGCCCGCAAGCTGTACGGCAAGAGCCGAGTCGAGGAACGACACCGGCACAGATACGAGGTCGCCAACTCCTACCGGGAGGGGCTGGAGAAGGTCGGCGTCGTCTTCTCGGGCCTTTCGCCCGACGGGCGGCTGGTGGAGTACGCCGAGCTGCCGGCCCCCGCCCACCCCTTCTTCA
>NZ_POUA01000475.1 GCF_003236385.1 Spongiactinospora gelatinilytica | reverse complement strand
GTGGGGTTGCGGTGGTTATGGCGGTGGGGAGACACCCGGTTACATTCCGAACCCGGAAGTTAAGCCTGCCTGCGCTGATGGTACTGCACTGGGGACGGTGTGGGAGAGTAGGTCGCTGCCGCACAATTTTTGAATGGGGTGAGAGGTCTTTGGTCGGGGTGTGTCCTTTGCGGGGCGCGCTTCGACCAGAGACCTCTCACTTTTTTGTGCCCGTTCACATCGCCGGACAGTGACTGTTCTCCAGGGGAAGTTCCCCGTGGATGAGGTACCGGTCCACGGCGTCGTCCACGCAGTTCGAGCCGGCCAGCAGATAGACCCCATGCCCGTCGCCGTCGTACGTGAGCAGCCGCGCGTTGTCCAGGTGTCCCGTCAGTGCGACCGACCAGCCATAAGGCGTCGCCGGGTCGCGGAGGGTGCCGATGACGAGGATCGGGGCGGAGCCTTTGGCGTGCGGGATCGGCCGTAGTGCCTTCGGCGGCGGTACCGGCCAGGACCGGCACTGTACCCATGCCAGGCCCAGGCCCCTGCCGAAGGTGCGGAAGTCCCGGGTCTGCCGTGCTGCCGCCTCGGCGGCCTGGCGCGTGGTATGCGGCCAGCCCGCGCACCGGATGGCCAGCCCGGCTACCATCTGGTTGCTCCACGTCCCGTCCGGGCGGCGGCCCATCAGTCCTTCGCCCAGCTCGGCGAGCAGTTCGCCGTCCTTCTCACGGAACGCCGCGCCGAGTGAGCCGATCCGCTCCCCGCCGGGCAGCGCGGGCAGCCGGTTGACCGCGAGCGTGATCTGCCGCCCGCCCGGATCGTCATAGTCCAGCGGCACCCGTACCTTCGCGCACGGGAAGCCCTGCCCGCAGTCCTTCCAGGCGGGGCGTTGCGCATAGTACGGCGCGAGGCCGGCCGACGGCGAGCTGCCGGCGTCCGGCGCGGGGACGGCGGGCGTGGGCCGGGCGGAGCGCAGCCGGTGAGCACCATGATGATCGCCGCCACCAGCAGCGCCACATGCATCACCAGGAACGCCGATCGGGTCTTTCCAGGCCGTTGGAAAAGCATGGGAAAAGGGTCTCCTGAACAATGCGGAACCGACAGTCGCGCACATCATCGGCGGAACATGAGAAATGTCGATCGTTTCATGTGATGCCTGTCATGAACGGTCGGTGATTCGGGCTACTATCCGGCCTTCCGCCGTTTCAGACACCCTTGTGGCAGCGAAGGCGAGCTTTCCCAGGGGCATTCTGGAGGACACGGATGATCGAGGTTGCCGGCCTCACCAAGCATTTCGGGAAGACCCGTGCGGTACACGGGCTGACATTTCAGGTGCGTCCCGGCGTCGTCACCGGATTTCTCGGGCCGAACGGCGGGCAAGGCCACCACAATGCGGTTGATCTTGGGTTTGGACCGCCCGACGAGCGGCGCCGCGACCGTCAACGGCATGCCGTATGAGCGCCTGGCCGCCCCGTTGACACAGGTCGGGGCCATGCTGGAGGCGCGCGGCGTACACGGTGGCCGCACTCCGAAAGCGCACCTGCTGGCGCTCGCGCAGAGCAACGGCATTCCGCGCCGGCGGGTCGGTGAGGTTCTGGAACTGACCGGGCTGTCCTCGGTGGCCGGAAAGCGGATGAAGGGCTTTTCGCTTGGCATGAGCCAGCGGCTGGGCATCGCGGCGGCGCTGCTCGGCGACCCGAAGGTGCTGATGTTCGACGAGCCCATCAACGGCCTGGACCCCGAGGGGATCAGGTGGATGCGCACCCTGCTGCGTGGGTTCGCCGCGCAGGGGCGCACGGTACTTGTGTCCAGCCACATCATGAGCGAGATGGAGGGCCTGGCGGACCACCTGATCGTGATCGGGCGCGGCGAGATGGTCGCCGACACCACCACCAAGGACCTGATCGAGCACAACGCCCGCGCCTACGTCCAGGTCCGCACCCCGGACCCTGCCCGGCTCTCCGCCGTGCTCACCGCCGAGGGGGCACAGGTCGCCGCGGCCGAGGGTGAGCTGCGGGTGACCGCGCTGGCCATCGAGCGGATCGCCGAGCTGGCCGCCCGCGAGGGCGTACCGGTTCACGAGCTGGCCCCGCAGCGGGCCTCGCTGGAGACCGCCTTCATGGACCTGACGGCGGTGGACGTGGAGTTCAGCAGCACGAACGTCAACGGCAGGGAGGGCACCCGATGACCGCGATCGGCGTTTTCGCGCGCTGCTCGCGGCCGCAGATCTTCAGGCGAGCCTGGGCGATCCGGGGGTGTTCTGGTCGGTGGCCCGGGGCGCGCTGCTGCTGCCGCTGGTCGCGCTGGCGGTGGGCACGCTGGTGCGCAGCTCCGCGGGCACGATCGCGATCATGATCGGTGGGATCTATCTGCCCGGATTCGTGGCGATGCTGCTGCCGAAGTGGCCGCGGGAGGACATCTACCCGTTCTTCCCGGGTGCGGAGTCGTGGGCGCGGTCGGCGGTCGGCGCCTCGGTGATCCTGACCGGCTGGACGGTCGTACTGCTGGCCGCCGCCGTGGTGGCGCTCCGCCGCCGCGACGCCTGACCGCCCGCGGAAGGGCTACAGCCAGCCCATCCGCTGGGCGGTGCGGATGGCCTCCAGCCGGTTCCCGGCGTTGAGCTTGGTCATCGCGCTGGACAGGTAGTTGCGCACGGTGCCCACGGTGAGGTGCAGCTCGGCCGCGATCTGGCCGACGCCGGCGCCCCGGTCGGCCAGCCGCAGCGCGTCCCGCTCGCGGGCGGTGAGCGGGCTGTCCCCGGCGGCCAGCGCGCCACGGACCAGGTGCTCGTCGTCGGCGAGCAGGACGCGGATCATGTCGGCATCGCCGCCCGCAGCAGGTATTCGCCGGTGCCGGTGGCGCCGGCGGACAGCGAGCCGCCCTCGGTGGAGATCCGTTCGGAGTCGGCGGTCCGCGCGTCCACGGCGCAGCGGATGCCCGCCACGTCGAGCACGGCGCGCACGCTGGCCAGCTCGGCGTCCAGGTCGATGTCCTGGTAGCCGCGTACGGCGGCGCGCACCTCCTACAGCGAGTCCCTGGCCAGCCTGCGCACCTCGTGCATCTCCTCGGCGGCCTTGGCCGGGTCCTTCAGGGCCAGTTTGGCCGACAGCTCGCTCTTCAGGCTGATCACCGACAGGCTGTGCCCGAGCAGGTCGTGCAGGTCGCGGGAGAAGCGCAGCCGTTCCTCCGAGACCGCGAGCTGGGCCCTGGCGTCCTGGCCCGCCTGGAGCCCCTGTGTCGCCCCCCACAGCCAGCGCAGCATCAGCATCAACCCCCTCCCAGGCGAACATGATCAGCAGGTTGACGCAGGTTGACGGCCCAGAAGGTCAGCCCGCCCGCGTCGTCGCCGCTGTAGACGATCGTCATGTACCAGAGGGGGACGACGGCGATGAAGATCCCCGCGGCGATGGCCGTCCTCAGCCGCATGTGCAGGACGGTCCCCATGAGCCAGAGGATGGCGGCGAGTTCGCCCCCGTACGGGTTCATGCCCACGGCGGCCACGGCCGGCAGCCCGGTGACGATGATGTCGGTGGTCGGCCGGGGCACCCCTTAGTGGAAGATCGTCCGGTTCATCCGCCAAAAGCCGACGTAGGCCGCGATCAGGCAGATCCCCGCGGCCACCGTACGCCACCGCAGCGAGGCGTCGAGCTCGTCGCCCGACATGAGCAGCAGCGTGGCGAGCTTCTGCAGGCCGACCAGCATGCCGAAGAACGCGCCGACGGTGGCGGCGGTGTAGGTGAAGATCCGGCGGGCCGCGTCCAGCCGTGGGATTCGCGTCATGCCGCTGGGCCCGTCCTTCTGGTGCGCATGGGGTGACCATTCGATTCTGCTATGCCACCAGGTACGCGGACCAGCCTCGGGGCGGCGTGGTGGAGCGCTAAGATCCCGTCTGCAACGGGGTTCGATCTGCGGCGACACAAGGTACGGGAATTGGTCAAGCGACATCGTTCTACTCGGACTCCGGCACGCCGCCGTCGCCCGGACCCGCGCACCCAGTGGCCCGACCAGGTGCGGGTGTGGCCGCCGGACGACCGTGAGGTCCGTCCACCGCGGCCCCCTCAAGATCTGCCGATCCTCTCGCCCGAGGAGTTCCAGGCGCCGCGGCGCGGCCGGGGGCGGGCCGCGGTGGCCGCGTCCGTCGTGGTCATGGCGCTGACGCTGGCGACCGGCGGGGTGTGGGCGGTGATGGGCCCGGCCGACTGCGCCGCCGCCGACCGGGTGCGGGTCACCGCCGCCCCGGAGATCGCCCCGGTGCTGCGCGCGCTCGCCGAACGCGACGCCGACCGGACCGGCTGCGCCCAGGTGTCGGTGCGGGCGGGCCGGTCGTTCGACGTCGCCGCCGCGCTGGCCGCGGGCGAGCCGGGGCCCGACGTGTGGGTGCCCGAGTCGTCGGGCTGGGCCGGCCTGGCCGCCGCCGGCGGCGCTCCCGCGCGGATCGGCGAGGCACGCGGCCCGTCGGTGGCGCGCACGCCGGTGATCCTCGCCGTACGGCAGGCGCGGGCCGGTCGCCTGGCCGCCGCCGCGGGCCGTCCGACCTGGGACATGGTGTCGGCGGGCGGCCGGGCGGGGCGGTTTTCCTTCCGGGTTCCCGACCCCCGGCGGTGGGCCGTGGGCCAGGCCGTACTCGGGCTCGGTGACCTCGGCAAGGACCTCTCCGCGCTGCGCGCCGCGATCGTGCCCGACCCGGCCGCCGCGCTCGACGTGCTCGGCGGCGACGCCGACGTCGCGGCGGTCACCACCGAGCAGCGGCTTTTCACGCACAACGCGGCCGATCCGGAGGTCCCGGCGGCCGGGATCTACCCGGAGGAGGGCGCGGTAAGCCTGGACCACCCCTTCCTGGTGCTCACCGAGGACAGCACCAGGCGGGCCACCGCGCTGGTCTTCCAGGACACGGCGACGTCGGCGGAGGGCAGGCGGGCCGTACGGCAGGCCGGGTTCCGCGACGGCGACGGGCGGGCCG
>NZ_POUA01000474.1 GCF_003236385.1 Spongiactinospora gelatinilytica | reverse complement strand
GCCCGGAACGGCCCCACCACGGCCCGGGAGGTGAGCGGTGATGAGCTGGACCCCACCGGTGCGCATCCCCGCCGACATCGACCAAGACGACCGGATCATCGGCGGCTGCACCGCCCGCCAGGTGGCCATCCTCGGCGGCACCGGGCTCCTGCTGTACGGCGCCTATGTCCTTGCCGGGGAACGCCTGCCGCTGATCACATTCGCCGCCCTGGCCCTGCCCATCGCGCTGGCCGGGATTCTGCTGGCGCTGGGACGGCGCGACGGCCTCAGCCTGGACCGATACGTCCTCGCGGCGATTCGCTACCAGCGGTCCCCGAAACACCTCACCACTGCGCCGCTGGACGATGCGCGCCCACCGGCGTGGGCGAGAGCGAAGAAGGGTCCGCGGCCTGGCCCGTTGCCGCTTCCCGCACACGGCATCGCCGGTGACGAGCTGATCGACCTGGGCACCGACGGCGTCGCCGCCGTCGCCGAGGTGTCCACGGTCAACTTCGCCCTGCGCACCCCCGGTGAGCAGGACGCCTTGGTCGCGGTGTTCGGGCGCTGGCTCAACTCGCTGTCCGGCCCGGCACAGCTCTTGCTGCGCGCCGAACGGGTGGATCTGACTGAAACGATCAGCGGCATCACCGAGGATGCCCGTGTCCTCGCCCACCCTGCACTCACTGCCGCTGCGCACGAACACGCCGCCTTCCTGGCCGACCTGTCGGCCCGGCATGACCTGCTGCGCCGCCAGGTCCTGCTGATCGTTCGTGAACCCTCCGCCGAGGGCGGCACTGATGCGGCGGCGGCGAGGGCGCTGCGGCGGCTGGAGGAGGCCGCCCGGCTGCTGGCCGCGTGCGGGCTGACCGTCCGGCCGCTGAACCACACCGCCCTCAACGGCGTGCTGGCCTCCTGTTTCGACCCGGCCGCCCCGCCCTTGTCCATCGACCAGCTCGCCGATCCCGGCCAGGTCATCACCACGGGAGGACACCGATGAAGCTCTTCCACCGCAAACCTTCCACGCAGTGCCGGTTCGGCCCGGAGGCGGTTCAGGTCCAGTCCAGAAGCCTGCGCATCGGGGATGGCTTTTGCGTGACGCTGGCCATCAGCGGGTACCCGCGCGAGGTCGCCCCCGGCTGGCTGGAACCCCTGTTCACCCATCCCGGCCGCCTGGACGTGTCGATCCACATCGATCCGGTCCCGTCGCCGGTCGCCGCCGACCGCCTGCGCAGGCAGCTTGCCCGGCTGGAATCCGGATTGCGCAGCGACCATGAACACGGTCGCCTCCTGGACCCCGGCGTCGAGGCCGCCGCCGAAGACGCCCACGAGTTGGCCGCACGGATCGCCCGCGGCCAATCCCGGCTGTTCCGCGTCTCGCTCTACCTCACCGTGCACGCCGCCACGCAAGGCGAGCTGGAGGAAGCGTGCGCCCAGGTCCGGGCGGTGGCCGCCGGGCTGTTGCTGGACGCCCGCCCGGCCGCGTTCCGGCAACTGCAGGGCTGGGTATCGGCGCTGCCGCTCGGGATGGACAACCTCAACACGGCCCGGACATTCGACACACCCGCGCTCGCCTCAGCCTTCCCGTTCACCAGCCCGGACCTGACCACCCCCCTCGGGCCGACCGCCGTCCTGTATGGCAGCAACGCCACCGGCTCTTCCCTGGTCGCCTGGGACCGGTTCGCCCGGCCCAACCACAACTCGGCGATCATCGCTTGTAGCGGCGCCGGAAAGTCCTACCTCGCCAAACTGGAGGCTCTGCGGTCGCTGTATCGGGGGGTCGAGGTCGCCGTCATCGACCCCGAAGACGAATACGCCCGCCTATGCGCAGCGGTCGGCGGGGCCTACCTGCATCTGGGCGCGCCCGGCGTCCGCCTCAACCCCTTCGACCTTCCTGCCGAAGATCGGCGAGATGGTGATCCGCTGACCCGCCGGGCGCTGTTCCTGCACACCCTGGTGGCGGTGATGCTCGGCGAAGTGCTGGACAAGGCGAGCAAGGCCGCCCTGGACCGGGCCATCCTGGCGACCTACAAGCAGGCCGGGATCACTTTCGACCCGCACACCTGGAACCGCCCGCCGCCGCTGATGGCCGATCTGGCCGCCGCACTCACCGCATCCAGCGATACGAAAGCGGCCGAGGTCGCGGCCGGGCTCGCCCCCTACGTCAGCGGCAGCCACCGGGCGCTGTTCGACGGGCACACCACCACCCGCCCCGACTCCCACCTGATCGTCTTCTCCCTGCGCGACCTACCCGACGAACTCAAAGCGGTCGGCACCCTGCTCACCCTGGACGCCACCTGGCGACGCATCACCAACCCCGACATCCGCCGCCCGCGCCTGGTGGTGGTCGATGAGGCCTGGCTGCTCATGCACGATCCCGAAGGCACCAGGTTCCTGCTGCGGATGGCCAAGTCCGCCCGCAAACACTGGGCCGGACTGTCGGTCGTCACCCAGGACGCCGGAGACCTGCTCGGCTCGGCGGCCGGGCAGGCGATCATCGCCAACTGCGCCACCCAGATCCTGCTCCGCCAAGCCCCGCAAGTCATCGACGCGGTCACCGACGCCTTCCGGCTCTCAGACGGGGAGAGGCACCTGCTGCTGTCGGCCGAACAGGGCACCGGCCTGCTGGCCGCCGACCCGGCTCAGTCGCGGGTGGCATTCCACGTCCTGGCCAGCGAGCAGGAACACCGCCTGGTCACCTCCGCACCCAGCGAACTTGCCCACGTCGATGGGGAGGGCGGCCGGTGATCCACGATCTGCTCGACGACCCCGACGCCATGATCGAACTGGTCCTGTCGTGGCTCATGGCATACGGCCCGCAGCTCGCCATCACTGCCACGCTTTCGGTGTTCGCGATCGGACTGGCATGGTCGTTGCTCGCGCGAGCCCGTCACCGCGCGATGAGCAACGGCGCGCGGTGTCTGGAGATACTCGCCCCGCCAGAAGCGGACCTGCCCGGAGCCGAAGCCCTGTGGGGCAACCTGCTCGGACTCTTGCGCCCCGCATGGAAGCGCATCCTGTTCGGCCAGCCGCATCTGGTCTTTGAGTACGTCTTCGGCGTCGGCGGCGTCCGGATCCGCATGTGGATCCCCGGCACCGTGCCGCCCCGCCTGGCCGAGCATGCGATCGAGGCGGCCTGGCCGTCCGCCCGCACCGCCGTACTCGACCCCGGCCCGCCGATCCCGCTGGACGGGCAGGCCACCGGCGGCTGGTTCGTCCTCGCCCGCGACGAGCGGCTGCCGCTCAAACACGACCACGACCACGATCCGCTGCGCGCGTTGCTCGGCGCTGCAGTGGGCATGCCCGCCTGGCAGCACGCCGCCGTACAGGTCCTGGCCCGCCCCGCCACCGGCCGCCGCCTCACCCGGGAGAAGGCGGGCATCCCGGCCACGTTGCTGCGCGGTGCCCTGGACCTCATCACGCCGG
Organism: Spongiactinospora gelatinilytica; assembly: GCF_003236385.1. Classification (GTDB taxonomy): domain Bacteria; phylum Actinomycetota; class Actinomycetes; order Streptosporangiales; family Streptosporangiaceae; genus Spongiactinospora; species Spongiactinospora gelatinilytica. Next base: position 1,540 of record NZ_POUA01000474.1, on the reverse strand, counting down.
GGCCTGGGCACATGCATCGGCGTCCGGATCACCGGCCCCAGGAACACGCCGCACGCCTGGAGCGCTATGCCGAGGCCCGCGCCATCCGGGACAAGGCTCTCCACCCCCGCTACGAGGTCGCCGTCCGCTACGCGGTACAGGCCGACGATTGCGACCAAGCCAAGACTCGCCGCCCGGCGATCCGAGGGCGGGCGCACGCCATCGCCTCAGCCTTCGCCGTCTACGCCGGGCACAACCGGCTGGAACGCCGCCGCCTGCCCCGCGCCGCCCAGCGGCTCGCCGCCCGCCGCCTCCACCGTGGGTTCCTGTTGTCGGTCCCGGAACTGGCCGCGCTCGCCCACCTGCCGATGGACCCCGCCGTCCCCGGACTGCAACGCGCCGGAGCCAACACCATCGCCCCCGCCCCGCAAATCGCCCAGCACGGCAAAGTACTCGGCACCGCCGACGCCGGCCATCAGCGGCCCGTCGCGCTCGGGGTGATCGACTCCTGCCACCACGTTCACGTCCTGGGCCCCAACGGCACCGGCAAAAGCACCCTGCTCGCCCAGATGATCCTCTCCGACATCGGCGCCGGGCGCGGCGTGGCCGTCATCGACGCCAAAGGCGACCTGGTCACCGACCTGCTCGGCCTCATCCCCGAACAAGCCGCACAACGCATCACGCTGATCGACCCCGACGACCGCCACCCCCGCCCGGCGCTCAACGTGCTGGACGGCCCGGACCGCGCCATGCTCGCCGACAACCTCGTCGGCATCTTTCACACCATCTACAGCGACTACTGGGGCCCGCGTACCGACGACATCCTGCGCGGCTGCGCGCTCACCCTGGCCCGCACCGGCGGCACCCTCGCCGACATCCCCGACCTGCTCACCGACCCGGCCCGCCGCCAACGCGCCACCGCCACCCTCGGCGACCCGATCCTGCGCGGCTTCTGGAACTGGTACGACAGCCTGTCCGAACAATCCCAGGCCAACGTCACCGCCCCGATCATGAACAAACTGCGGGCCTTCCTGCTCCGCCCGTTCGTCCGCGACATCCTCGGCTCGGCCACCTCCACCTTCGACCTGGCCGACGTACTCGACGGCGGCATCCTGCTGGTCCGCCTACCCAAGGGCGTACTCGGCGACGACACCGCCCGCCTGCTCGGCTCGGTCATCCTCGCCCAGGTGTGGCAGGCCGCCGCGCGCCGCGCCAAACTCGGCCGCCCACGCGGCCATGCCGCGCTCTACTGCGACGAGGCGCACAACTTCCTCACCCTCCCGCACGCGCTGAGTGACATGCTCGCCGAGGCCCGCGCCTACCGCCTGTCGATGGTGCTGGCCCACCAGCACCTGGCCCAGCTCCCGCGCCACCTGTGCCAGGCCATCTCCTCCGACGCCCGCAACAAGATCTACTTCTCGCTGTCACCGGAGGACGCCCGCGAGGCCGAACGGCACTTCACCCCGCATCTGTCCGCCCACGACCTGGCCAATCTGGACGCCTTCCAAGCCGCCGCCCGCCTGGTCGTCCGCTCAGCCGAGGCCCCGCCGTTCACCCTGCG
>NZ_POUA01000473.1 GCF_003236385.1 Spongiactinospora gelatinilytica | reverse complement strand
GCCCCACCCGGCCACCCACCCCGCAGACCGGGGCGACCGGCCCCGGCGACGACCACATCGCCGCCGCAGCTCACACCTCTGCACCACGGCCGGCTTCGCGGTGGGGGCTTGCCGGCCGGGTGGCCGCCGCGCTCGGCGGAGGCGTGTCGCTGTTCCTGGCCTTTCCTCCGATCGACGCGTGGTACCTCGCGCCGCTGGGCGTGGCGCTGCTGGCGATGTCGGCGCGCGGGTGCCCGGCCCGCCGCGCGCTGTGGCTGGGCTACCTGGGCGGGGCGGCGTTCCTGCTGCCGTCGATGGCCTGGGTGATCACCATCGGCGTCGACGCCTGGCTCGGCCTGGTCGCCGTGGAGAGCCTGTTCTACGCCGCGCTCGCCGTGGGCGTCGCCCTGGTCGGCAGGCTGGCGTGGTGGCCGCTGTGGGCGGCGGCGCTGTGGGTCGCGGTGGAGTGGGCGCGCGGGGTGTTCCCCTTCGGCGGGTTCCCCTGGTCGCGGGTGGCCTTCAGCCAGGGGGAGTCGGCCTTCACCCGGTACGCCTCCCTCGGCGGCGCGCCGCTGGTGACCTTCGCGGTGGCGCTGTGCGGCGGGCTGCTGGCCGCCGCCGTACTGAAGGCCCGCCCGCCCCGCGGCGGGCTCGGCCGGGCTCTCGCGCTGCCCCTGGCCGGCGCGCTGGCGCTGCCCGCCGCGGGCGCGTACGCGATCCCGCACCCCGCAGACGAGGGTCGGACGGTCAACATCGGCATCGTCCAGGGCAACGTGCCCGGACGCGGCATGTACCCGATGGGCGACGAGCCCGCCGTGGTGCTGCGCAACCACAACGAGCAGATCCACGCGATGGCCCGCGCCGTGCGCGAGGGCCGGCTGCCCCGCCCCGGCCTGGTCGTGCTGCCGGAGAACTCCACCGACATCGACCCCTACCGCGACGCCTACGCCCGCGCCTCCATCGACGCGGCGGTCAAGGACATCGGCGTGCCCGTCCTGGTGGGCGCGGTGGTGGCGATCGGCGACCGCGAGCGCGCCACCCGCAGCCTGGTGTGGGACCCGGTGACCGGGCCCGGCGCCTACTACGACAAGCAGCAGCTCGTCCCGTTCGGGGAGTTCACCCCGTTTAAGGAGATCGTGCTGGCCCTGTTCGAGCGGGCCAGGCTGGTGGGCCGCCAGTCGGTGGCCGGCGCCCGCGACGGCGACCTGCGGATGGGGCCGGTGACGATCGGCGCGGTCAACTGCTACGAGGTGGCCTTCGACCGGGTGGTACGCGACACCGTCAGGGCGGGCGGCACACCGCTGGCCGTCCAGACCAACAACGCGACCTACGCGCGCAGCAACCTTCCGCCGCAGCAACTGGCCATGTCCAAGCTGCGCGCGGTCGAGCACAACCGGGCCGTGGTGACCGCCGCCACGACCGGCATTTCGGCATATGTCACGCCGGATGGCGTGGTGGCCTGGCAGACCGGCGAACTCGTCGCCGACATGACGGTGGTGACCGTCCCGATTCGATCGCAATCCACCCTCGCCACCATGGTGGGGCCGGGTCCGGAGTGGGCATTGATACTTCTGGGGGCCTGCGCCGTCGGCGTGGCCCTCCTGCGCGCCAGGCGCGCCCCGCCCAGCAGCGAGCCGATGGGAGACGAGGGCCGATGATGGAGCAGTCCCCGGGCAGGGTCCTCGTCGTCGTCCCCACCTACAACGAACGGGACAACCTCCCGATGATCACCGCGCAGCTGCGCGAGGCCGTGCCGGAGGCCCACCTGCTGATCACCGACGACGACAGCCCCGACGGCACCGGCCAGGTCGCCGACGAACTGGCCGCGGCCGACCCCAACATCCACGTCCTGCACCGGCCCGCCAAGGAGGGCCTGGGCGCGGCCTACATCGCCGGGTTCCGCTGGGGCCTGGCCGAGGGCTTCGACGTACTGGTGGAAATGGACGCCGACGGCTCCCACCGCCCCGAGGAACTGCCCGAACTGCTGCACGTCCTGGCCGACGGAGCGGACCTGGTGATCGGCTCGCGCTGGGTGCCCGGCGGCAAGGTCGTCAACTGGCCCTGGTCACGGGAGTTCCTGTCGCGCGGGGCCAACCTGTACACCCGGATGAGCCTCGGCGTGCCGGTCCGCGACGCCACCGCCGGGTTTCGCGCCTACCGGGCCGCCACCCTCCGCAAGATCGGCCTGGACGACGTGGAGTCACAGGGCTACTGCTTCCAGGTCGACCTGACCCTGCGCACCCTGCGGCACGGGCTGCGGGTGAGCGAGGTCCCGATCACCTTCGTCGAACGCACCGCCGGGTCCAGCAAGATGAGCCGGGCGGTCATCGCCGAGGCGCTGTGGCGGGTCACCGTGTGGGGCGTCACCGGCCTCCCCGGCCGCCTGCGCCGCCCCCGCTGACCTCACCGTTCCCGTGCCGCCATCGGCTTGACCTTGACACCGTGACAAGCACTTCACTGTCGTCAAGGAGGTGGTCCCGATGGCCATGCCGGAACACGACACCGATACGCTCCGAGCCTTCCAGACCGCACAGGACGGCGGCCCGTCGATGCGGCTGCGCGCGGCGCTGGCGGCCGGCACGACCCCCGACCCGCGGCTCATCGGCGAACTCGTCGAACGCTGCGCGATCGAGCCGGAGTTCTACGTACGCGACATGCTCACCTGGGCGCTCACCCGCCACCCGGCCCCGCTGACGGTCCCCAGGCTCATCGCCGAACTCCGCTCCGAGCGCGCACAGGCCCGCAGCCAGGCGCTGCACACCCTGTCCAAGATCGGCGACCGGCGGGCGTGGCCGGCGATCACCCGGGCACTGCTCACCGACGCCGACGAGGAGGTCGCGCGCGCCGCCTGGCGCACGGCGGCCGCCCTCGTACCCGAAGGCGGGGAACCCGAACTGGCCGCAGTACTGGCGACCCAGCTCGGGTGCGGCACGCGCGAGACGCAGCTGAGCCTCAGCCGGGCGCTGGCCGCCCTCGGTACGGTGGTCATGCCGCTCCTGCGCGCCGCGACGACCGATCCCGACCCTCGCGTACGCCGCCACGCGATCGCCACGGAACGGCTGCTTGAGGACCCGGACGCCGGATTCGAGTTCGCGATCGAGGAGGCCGAACGCGTCGTCGCCCTCGGCGGCGGCAAGGAGGAGTGATGGGCAGTGTTGATCGGTGATGTGGCACGGCGGTCCGAGGTCAGCGCCCGCATGCTCCGGCACTACGACTCCCTCGGCCTGGTACGGCCGACGGGCCGTACCGAGTCCGGCTACCGGGACTACTCCGGCGAGGACATCCGGCGGATCTTCCACATCGAGAGCCTGCGGTCGCTGGGCCTGTCGCTGCGGGAGGTCGGGCGCGCCCTGGACGACCCCGGTTTCACCCCCGACCAGCTCGTCGATGACCTCATCCGCCAGGCACAGGACCGCATCGCGGCCGAGAAGGAACTGCTCACCCGGCTGCGCCGGATCGGCGCAGCCGAACCCGCGGGCTGGCAGGACGTGCTGTCGATCGTCGCGCTCCTGCAGGGCCTGGGGGCCAAGAACGCCGGCAGGCGGCAGCGCGCGGCCCTGTCGGCCGCCGAGGTCGCGGTGCCGGTGGAGGCACTGGTCGAGGCGGCGCTGAGCGAGAGCGACCCGCACGTCGCCGGGGCCCTTCGATGGGCATTGGCGCAATCGGGCGAGGAGGGATCGGCGCTGCTGGCCAAGGGCCTTCGCGCACCGGCGGCCGAGGTGCGCAAACGCGCAGTCCAGGCCATCGCCGAACTTCCCGGCGGTACGGCGACCGCGCTGCTGCGCGACGCCCTGGCAAACCCCGACGTCGTGGTCCGCCGCTATGCGGCGCTGGCGCTGGGGGCGCGTGGCGAGGCCGCCGCGGCCGACGTGGCCCCGGCGCTCCTGGACACGCTCATCGACATGATCGTCGAGGGGGTGAACGACGTCGACGCGGCCGACGCGCTGAGCGCGCTGGCCGCTCGCCCCGCCCCGGCGGATCAGATCGCCACCCGGCTCCTCGCCCGCCTCGCCGGCGCCGCCGCCGAACCGGCCGCACGCGCACGGCTCACACAGGCACTCGCGGAAATCCCGGGGCCGGTGGCGTCCCGGGGCCTTGCGAAGCTGTCCCAAGACGAGGATCGTGCCGTCGCGCTCACCGCCGCCTACATTCTGCGGATGCGCGGCGCGGAGGGCGATCGGACAGGCGGGGCGTCCTGGGGGGCCTGTGAAGCTTTCTCATGACGAGGATCGCGTCGTCGCGCTCACCGCCGCCTGCATTCCGCGAATGCGACCGCAGGGGCCTGGGCGAAGGGGCTTGAGGCCGGGCGGAACGCCGGGGCGCTCCGGGGCGTTGGACATCATGTAGCCACCACGCCGTCCGGCCTGCCCGTGTGATTGAGGTTCGACATGCGCCTGTTGATGCTCCTGGCCTTCTTGGCCGTCCCGGTCCTGGAGGTCTTGGTGCTGATCCAGGCCGGGCAGGTCATCGGCGGCTGGCCCACGGCCGGTCTGCTGCTGGCCGGTGCCGTCGCGGGCACCTGGCTGGTGCGCAGGGAGGGCCGGCGGGTGTGGCGGTCCGTGCAGGAGTCGCTGGGCGGCGGGCAGATGCCCGAGCGTGAGCTGGCCGACGCGGCGATCGTGGTGGCGGGCGGCACGCTGCTGCTCCTTCCGGGGTTCATCTCCGACGTGGTGGGCCTGGCCTGCGTACTGCCGCCCACCCGGCCGCTGGTGCGCCGGGTCGCGGCGTTGCTGTTCGCCCGCAGGATGCGCAGGCTGGCGGAGTCCTCGCCGTTCGGCGGGCCGCTGCCCGGCGGGGCCTCACCGTTCGGCGGCGGCCCCTTCGGCGCCCCGTTCGGCCCGGGACCACAGGCCGACGGGCCCGCCACAGGGCCCGCCACAGGGCCCGCCACCGGTACGGTCATCCGCGGCCAGGTCATCCACGACGACCCCGCCGACACCCCGCCCGCCGGGTCCGCCGACGCC
>NZ_POUA01000472.1 GCF_003236385.1 Spongiactinospora gelatinilytica | reverse complement strand
GCCTTCCTGTCCGGCTGGGGCCGTACCGCCCCCACCCCGGCCGACGTCCGGCGGCCCCGCAGCACCGCCGAACTGGCCGCGCTGGTCGCCCGCCCGGCCCCGCGCGGGCTGATCGCCCGCGGCCTCGGCCGCGCGTACGGCGACGCCGCCCAGAACGCCGGCGGCCTGGTGATCGACTGCACCGCGCTGACGTCCTGGCGGCTGGACCCTACGACGGGCGTGGTGACCGCCGCCGCCGGCGTCGGCCTGGACGAGCTGATGGCCGCGCTGGTGCCGCGCGGCTGGTTCGTCCCGGTCACCCCCGGCACCAGGCACGTCACCGTGGGCGGGGCCGTCGCCGCCGACGTACACGGCAAGAACCACCACGTGGACTCCTCCTTCGGGGCCCACCTGCGCTCGCTCGACCTGGTCACCGCCGACGGCTCGGTACGGACACTGCGGCCGGGCGACCCGCTGTTCTCGGCCACGGTCGGCGGGATGGGCCTGACCGGGGTGATCGCGCAGGCCGAGTTCGGCTGTGTCCCCGTGGAGACCTCCCGGATGCTGGTGGACGTCCGGCGCACCACCGGCCTGGACGACACCCTCGCCGAGATGGTCGCCGCCGACGGCCGCCACCGCTACACGGTCGCCTGGATCGACTTGCTGGCCGGGGGCGCGCGGACCGGGCGCGGCGTGCTCACCCTGGGCGACCACGCCCGCCGCGCCGACCTCCCCGGCGCGGTCGCGGACCCGCTGGCGTTCGCACCGCGCACCCGGCTGTCGGCCCCCAGGCGGGTCCCCGGCGGGCTGCTCAACCCGGTGACCGTGCGCGCCTTCAACGAGGTCTGGTACCGGCGCGCGCCGCGCGCGGCCCACGGCACGATCCAGCACATCGCGCCCTTCTTCCACCCGCTGGACGCCGTGGCGGGCTGGAACCGGGTCTACGGGCCGCGCGGGTTCGTGCAGTACCAGTTCGTGGTGCCCGACGGGGCCGAGGAGACGCTGCGGCACATCGTGAACCGGCTCTCGCGGGCCGGCGTGGTGTCGTTCCTGACCGTGCTCAAGCGGTTCGGCCCCGGTACGGACGCGCCGCTGTCGTTCCCGATGCCCGGCTGGACGCTCGCCCTGGACATCCCGGTGGGCCGCCCCGGGCTGGCCGGGCTGCTGCGCGCCTTCGACGAGCGGGTCGCCGCCGCGGGCGGGCGCGTCTACCTGGCCAAGGACTCCCGGCTGAACGCCGCCCTGCTGCCCGCCATGTACCCGCGCCTTGCCGAGTGGCGGCGGATCCGCCACGATGTGGACCCCCGCGGCGTGTTCCGGTCCGACCTGGCGAGGAGACTCGACCTTTGAAGAACTCACTCGGCGGCGTGGACACCGTGCTGCTGCTGGGCGGGCGCAGCGAGATCGGGCTGGCCGTCGTGGCGCGGCTGGTCCGGGGCGGCGCGCGGCGGGTTGTGCTCGCCCTGCGGGACGCGGAGCACGCCGTGCCTCCGGACCTTCCCGCCGAGGTCCACCTGCTGGAGTTCGACGCGGCCCGGCCGCAGACCCACCCCGGGGTGATCGAGGCGGCGGCCGGGCTGGTCGGCGACCTGGACGTGGTGATCGGCGCGTTCGGCGTACTGGGCAGGCAGGGCGACTACGACGCCGACCCGGCCGCCGCGGCGGCCGACGTCGTGGTCAACTTCGCCGGCCATGTGTCCGCCGGGCTGAGCGCCGCGCGCCGGCTGCGCGAGCAGGGGCACGGCACGCTGGTGGTGCTGTCGTCGGTGGCTGGCGTGCGGGTACGGCGGGCCAACTTCGTGTACGGCTCGGCCAAGGCCGGGCTCGACGGGTTCGCGCAGGGGCTTCGTGACTCGCTGCACGGCACGGGCGCGCGGGTGCTGCTGGTACGCCCCGGGTTCGTGCGCGGCCGGATGACGGCCGGGATGCGCCCGGCCCCGCTGTCCAGCACCCCCGGCCAGGTCGCCGACGCGGTGGTGGCCGCGCTGCGCTCCGGGCGCGACTCCACCGTGTGGGTCCCAAGACTCCTCGGCCCGGTGTTCACCGCGCTGACCCTGCTGCCCCGCGCCGCCTGGCGGCGGCTGCCCCGATAGGTCAGGCCCTGGTGACCGGCAGGTCGTAGACCCGCCGGATGCTGCTGCCGAGCCTGCCCAGGTCGGCCCCGTAGACGTGCAGGGACACCCCGACCTCCGCGCTCGTGTTGCGGACCATGTGGATGTCGCCCGGCGGGGCGAAGCCGCCCGCCTCGCCCGGCCGGTTGTCCGCGTGGCCGGTCTCCACCAGGCGGTCGCCGTCGAGACGGTACAGGGTCTCGTGCTCGATGCCGCTGAGCACGCCGAACGCGCACCACGCGACGTGGTCGTGGATCACCGTGGCCTGACCGGGCCGCCACACCACCGCGGCGATGGAGAACTCCGGCCGGGCGTGCAGCACGTGCGAGACGTACCCCGCCGGGTCGCCCGCCCGCCGCTCCTCGATGAGCAGGGCGGACACCGGCGGCATGCCCTCGCGCAGCAGCGCCGCGACCGCGCGGGCGGTGTCCCGGGGCGCGAGCCCGCGGGCCACGATCGCGCCGACGGCGCGGGTGAACTCGGCCAGATCCGGTCGTGCGATCGCTGTCGTCTTCATACCTTCAGGGTCGCCAGCGGCGATACATCACGTCCAATGCAGATATCCGCGCCGACCTATAGATAGCGTTGATACATGCTCGACATCGTGCGGCTTCGCGTGCTCGCCGCGGTGGCCAGGCACCGCTCGGTCACCGCCGCCGCCAGAGAACTCCACTACTCCCAGCCCTCGGTCAGCCACCACCTGGCCAAACTGGAGGCCGAGACGGGAGCCAAGCTGGTGCAGCGGGCGGGCCGCGGCATCCGGCTCACCGAGGCCGGGCGGCTGCTCGCCGAGCGGGCGGGGGAGATCCTCGGGCGGCTCGACGCCGCCGAACACGAACTCGCCGCCCACGTCGGCCTGCGCTCCGGCCGGGTACGCCTGGCCGCCTTCCCCTCCGCGCTCGGCACCTTCGTGCCGCGCGCCGCCGCCCGCCTGGCCCGCGAGCACCCGGGCCTCGCGCTGCGGATCACCGAGGCCGAACCTCCCGAGGCGCTGCGGATGCTGCGGGCGGGTTACGTGGACGTGGCGGTCATCTTCCGGTACGCCGACACCACGCCCGAGGACAACGGCGTCCGGCTCACCCGCCTGCTGGACGACCCGAGCCACCTGCTCACCCGCGAGGAGGCCGGCGACCTTCCCGAGCTTCCCGACCTGGCCGACCTCGCCGACCGGCCGTGGATCGCCGGCTGCGAACGCTGCCGCATCCACCTGCTGGACCTGTGCCGGGCGGCCGGATTCGCCCCGGACATCGTTTTCACCAGCGACGACTACGTGGCCGTGCAGGCGATGGTGGCCGCGGGCATGGGCGCGAGCGTGCTGCCCGGCCTGGCGCTGGCCGCGCACCGCGCGCCCGGCGTACGGTTCAGGGAGCTGCCCGGCGCGGCCCGTCGCGTCCTCGCCGCCCGGTACGGCGAGCCGCCCGACCCGCCGCCCACCCTCGCGCTGCTCGCCGCGCTGGTCGCGGAGTGCGACCAAAATGTCCACCTGCCGGAAATCGCGATGCGGTGATCCGCCCCCGGGCGTAACATCCGCGACATGCCGGATACATCCGCCCTCCTGGTCTTCTGTGCGGCCAGCCTGGCGCTGCTGCTCACGCCTGGGCCCGCCGTGCTCTACATCGTGACGCGGGGGGTCGCGCAGGGCCGGGGCGCGGCGATCGTGTCGGTGCTCGGCGTGCACACCGGGTCGGCCGTCCACGTCGCCGCCGCGGCGTTCGGGATCACCGCGCTGCTGGCCGCCTCCGCCACCGCCTTCACGGTGATCAAGTACGTGGGCGCGGCCTATCTGATCTGGCTGGGCGTGCGCAAGCTGCTGGGCCGGTCGGGCGGTTCATGGACCGCCGAGGTCTCCGCTGCATCGCCGGGGCGGCTGTTCTGGGAGGGGTTCGTGGTCAACGTGCTCAACCCGAAGACCGCCATGTTCTTCCCGGCCTTCCTTCCGCAGTTCGTCGACCACCGGGCCGGGCCGGTCGCGGCGCAGGTCGTGCTGCTGGGCCTGATCTGGATCGTGCTCGGGCTGGCCGGCGACGGTTGCTTCGCGCTGGCATCGGCGGCGCCGGCCGATCGGCTGCGGCGTTCGGTCAAGGTACGGCGGGGCCTGGACGTGGGCAGCGGCGCGATCTTCGTGGGCATGGGCGCGATGGCGGCGCTCAGCGGCGACGGCCGTTCCACCTGAACCCGCTCACCGGACGGCCCGCAGACCGTCGATCGCCAAGATCGCCAGGGCCGCCCACAGCAGCGCGAACCCGGCCCACCGCAGCCCCGGCATGGCCTCGCGGAAGACCAGCACGCCGAGCAGGAACTGCACGGCGGGCTCGATGTACTGCAACATCCCGGTCACCGTCAGCGGGATGCGCGGCGCGGCGGCGCTGAACAGCAGCAGCGGCACCAGCACCACCAGCCCCGCCCCGACGCCGAGGGCGGTGTTGAGCGCGGAGACGTGACCGAAGGTCGCCTGCCCGGCGGACTGCAACGCGACCGTGTAGACCAGCGCGAACGGGAACAGCACCGACGTCTCCACGAAGAGCCCTTCGGCCGCGCCGACCCCCAGGTGCTTCTTGATCAGGCCGTAGGTGCCGAAGGTCGCGGCCAGGCCGACCGCGATCCAGGGCGGCCTGCCGTACTCCACGGCGAGCACTCCCAGCGTCGCCGCCCCCAGCCCGACCGCCGCCCACTGTCCAGGCCGCAGCCGCTCACGATAGAACGCCACTCCGAACGCCACGCTGACCAGCGGCGTCACGAAGAACCCGAGCGACGCCTCCACCACCTGGCCGTTCAGCACCGCGAAAAGGAAGATCCCCCAGTTGACGCCGCTGGTCAGCGTGGCGTTCGGAGTGGCGTTCTATCGTGAGCGGCTGCGGCCTGGACAGTGG
>NZ_POUA01000471.1 GCF_003236385.1 Spongiactinospora gelatinilytica | reverse complement strand
ACCACGCTCAAGGACCACGACGACCCCACCACGCCCATCCAGGTGGTGTCGGAGCGGTGAGCGACGCCGCGCAACCGCCCCCGGCCTGGCAACGGCTCGACACCGCGCAGTTGCTGCTCATCTGCGCGGCGGGGCTGGTCTCCGTCGTGGGGATCGCGCACACGGTCGCGGGCGGGCTGCTCGATCCGCCGATCGCGGTCGGCTTCGGCGCGCTGGTCGCCACCGGGGAGCTGGCCAGGCTCACCATGCCGGGCAACCGCGAGGTCGCGCCGATCGGCACCGCGGCGGCGCTGGGCTACACGCTGCTCCTGGACATGGGCGGGCGGCCGGTCCAGCACCCGGCGCTTCAGGTGGTCGCGGTCCTCGCGGTGGGCATGGTGGCGGGCGCGCTGCCGCACCTGGCGGTCGGCCGCACCCCGCGGCTCGACGCGGTGGCCAGGCGGCTGCTCACCGCCGCGCTCCTCGCGCTGGCCTTCCGGCCGCTGGCCGGGCCGCTCTACGACATGACCAAGGGCGACACCGGCACCTGGACCCCGGCGCTCGGCGTGATCGCCCTGATGATCCTCGGGACCATGCTGGCCGACATCGTGATCGCCGCCGTGCTGCGCGCGGTCCAGGTACGCACGGCGCTGACCGTCGCCATTCGCGACGAACTCCGGATGGCCGCCCCCCTCGGCGCCGCCGTCGCCGCCTCCGGCATCCTGCTCGTGCTGGCCGCGCACAGCATGGACATGGCCGCCCTGCTGGTGTTCGCCGCGCCGCTGCTGGTCACCCAGGTCGCCTTCCGCAAGTACGCCGGCATCCGCGCCACCTACCTGCAGACCGTCCGGGCCCTGTCCCGGGTCACCGAGGTCGGCGGCTACGTCGAACCCGGCCACTCCCGCCGGGTCAGCCACCTCGCCGTGGCCGTCGGCCGCGAGCTGGGGATGGCCGAGTCGGAGTTACTGGACCTTGAGTACGCCGCCCTGATGCACGACATCGGCCAGCTCTCGCTGCGCGACCCCATCCCGGGCGGCGCCACCGTCCTCACCGACCCCGAGCAGGCGGCCCGGATCGCCGAACTCGGCGCCGAGGTCATCCGGCAGACGGGCGTACTCGGCACGGTCGCCGAGGTCGTACGCCGCCAGTGCGAGCCCTGCTCCGCCGACCCGCCGCTGGCCAGCCGCATCATCAAGGCCGCCAACGACTACGACGACCTCGTCGGCGGCTCCACCGACCGCGACCGCGCCGCCGCCGCCCTCGACCGCCTCCGCCTCGGCGCCGGCACCGAATACGACCCCGCCGTCGTCGGGGCGATGTCCCACGTCATCACCCGCCTAACCCCACTGCGGTTCTAATGGCGCTCGCTCCGCTCGCGAGCGGAGCGAGCGCCATGAACACTGTAGGAAAGCTATAAAAATGGCCATCCTAGACAGTGGTTTTGGCGGAAAGGTTCCACAGGTCGGCGGTCTTAGGCTGGGAAGCCGTTGTAGCCATCCGGCCCTTTCGCAAGGGTCGCCCGAGTGTGAGGAGCCCGCCTGGTGTTCGAGTCCGTGTTGGTCGCCAACCGGGGGGAGATCGCCCGGCGGATCATTCGTACGGTCCGGCGGATGGGGCTGCGGGCCGTGGCCGTGTACTCCGAGGCCGACGCCGACCTCCCGTACGTCCGGGAGGCCGACGACGCGGTGCTGCTCGGTCCCGCCGATCCCCGGCAGAGCTACCTCGACGCCGCCAAGGTGCTGGAGGCCGCGCGGGCGAGCGGGGCACAGGCCGTCCACCCCGGCTACGGGTTCCTGTCCGAGCGCGCCGGTTTCGCCCGTGATGTCGTGGCCGCCGGCCTGACCTGGATCGGCCCGTCCCCCGAGGCGATCGAGCGGATGGGCGACAAGATCAATGCCCGCAATCTGATGGAACAGGCGGGAGTGCCCGTCGCGTCCGGCACCCGCACCCCGGTGACCGACGCCCAGCAGGCCGTGGCAGCCGCCGCCGAGATCGGCTATCCGGTCATGGTGAAGACCGCGGGCGGTGGCGGCGGGATCGGCATGGGCGTGGCTCGCGATGAGAAGGGCCTGGTCAAGGCGTTCGAGGCGGCGGCCAGGGCGGCCGCGCGGTCCGGTGGGGACCCGGCGATCCTCCTGGAGCGCTACATCGAGCGCGCCCGCCACGTCGAGGTGCAGATCCTCGGCCTGGCCGACGGCCGGGTGGTCGCGGTGGGCGAGCGCGACTGCTCGGTGCAGCGCCGCCACCAGAAGGTGGTGGAGGAGTCGCCGTCCCCGGGGATCACCGAGGACCTGCGCGAGCGCATGCTCAAGGCCGCGGTGCGCGCGGGGGAGGCCGTCGGCTACCGCGGGGCCGGTACGGTCGAGTGCCTGGTCGATGCCGAGAAGCAAGACTTCGTCTTCCTGGAGATGAACACCCGCCTTCAGGTCGAGCACCCGGTGACCGAGCTGGTCACGGGCATCGACCTGGTGGAGGCGCAGCTCAGGATCGCGGCGGGGGAGCCGGTCGGGCCGATCCTCGAGCCGCGCGGGCACGCCGTGGAGTTCCGCGTCTACGCCGAGGACCCGAAGCGTTTCCTGCCAGGTCCTGGCAAGATCGACGTCTGGGAGGAGCCGGCCGGTGAGGGTGTGCGCGTCGACTCCGGCTACGCGGCGGGCAACATGGTGACGCCGTTCTACGACCCGCTGCTGGCCAAGCTGTGCGTGTACGGCGAGACCCGCGCCGAGGCCCTGGACCGCGCCCGCCGGGCGATCGCCGGGTTCACCGTGACCGGCCCCAAGAACAACCTTCCGTTCTGCGCCGAACTGCTCGACCGGCCCGAGTTCGCGGGCGGCGACTACGACACCGGTCTGGTGTCTCGGATGCGGTAGCGGCCTGGCAGAGTTGGATCCAAGAAGGGAAGTGCGCCGTGGCAGAGATTCGCGCGGAGATGGTGGCGAACGTCTGGAAGATCATCGCCGCCGAGGGTGACACCGTGGAGGAGGGCGACACGATCGTCATCCTTGAGTCGATGAAGATGGAGATCCCGGTCCTGGCCGAAGATCCCGGCGTGGTCGCGCAGATCAAGGTGGCCGAGGGAGATGTGGTACAGGAAGGCGACCTCATCGCCCTGCTCGACGACTGAGGCCCCACGACGACTGAGGCCCCACGACGACTGAGGCCCCACGACGACTGAGGCCCCACGACGACTGAGGCCCCACGACGCCTGAGCCCCGCACAGATCACCGGCCGCCGGGCCCGGCGAGCCGGGAGAGGAACCTCTCCCGATCCACCACGGCCCGCTCGATCGTGCCGGACCCGACCAGGGTCTCCCCGCTCCGGGCGGTGAAGTCGAAGATCAGCCGCCTGCCGTCCACCTCGGTCAGCTCCGCGCTCACCTCGACGTGCGCGCCGACCGGGCTCGCGGCCAGATGGTCGAGCACCACGCGGGTGCCGACGCTCGTCTGGCCCGGCGGGAGGTGGCCGGCCACGGCCCGGACGGTCATGGCCTCGGCGATGGCGAGCAGTCGCGGGGTGCCGAGCACGGGCACGTCGCCGCTGCCCAGTTTCACCGCGGTGTCCTCGCGCTCGACCATGACGAGTGTCGCGGCGCGAAGCCCCGGAGCCGGTGTCATGCGGGCAAGTCTAGAGGCCGGTGTTCCGGAATAGGGCCACTGGGCTGCGCGGAGCAGACGATGAGAGTAGGCTGATCGACGCCCTACCCTTTACCACCTATTGGGAAATTCGGCAGCCCCGCGGGTGACGACGGATCGCGGGTCCACCGGGTTTCGTGACCCGGGCGTTATCTCCCTGCGATAATAATCCGCTTTGTTGGACAGTCCTGGGGTGGGGGATTCTGACGAGACAGGGGGTAACGGGGGAACCATGGTGGCCCAAGGGACGACGCTGGCGGGGCGCTATCGCCTTGACGCCCGCATCGGCGCCGGCGGCATGGGCGAGGTGTGGCGCGGGGAGGACGTGGTCCTCGCGCGGACCGTGGCAGTCAAGGTGCTGCTGCCGGTTCACACCGACGATCCGGGGTTCATGACGCGCTTCCGCAACGAGGCGCGGGCGATGGCCACGATCAACCATCCGGGTGTCGTCGATGTCTATGACTACGGCGTCGATCAGGTACCGGACGCGGGGGCGCAGACGTACCTGGTGATGAAGTTCGTCGACGGCGAGCCGCTGGACCGGCTGCTGGCCCGGCTGGGCCGCATCCCGCCGGAGGCGGCGATGGAGCTGATCGCGCAGGCCGCCTCGGCGCTTTCGGCCGTGCACGCACAGGGGATCGTGCACCGCGACATCAAGCCGGGCAACCTGCTGGTGCGGGCGGACGGCACGCTCGTGCTGACCGACTTCGGGATCGCCCGCGCGGACACCGCGAGCCGGCTGACCGACGTGGGCATGGTCCTCGGCACGGCCGCCTACTGCGCGCCCGAGCAGGCCGAGGGCGCGCCGGTCACTCCTGCGGTCGACATCTACGCCCTCGGCGTGGTCGCCTACGAGTGCCTGGCGGGCAACCGGCCGTTCGACGGCGACACGCCGGTGACGATCGCGCTCAAGCACATCAGGGAGGCGCCGCCGCCGCTGCCGGCCGACATTCCCGCGCCGGTACGGCGGCTGGTGGAGCAGGCTTTGTCGAAGGACCCGGCGCGCCGCTTCCGCGACGCGTCGGCGATGAGCGAGGCGGCGCGACAGGCCGCGCTCGGCGACCCTGACGACGTACGGGGCGCGCACGGCCCACCGGCCGGCCCCGTGGAGCCGACCGGCCCCTACCACGACCACTACGCCGCCCAGACAGGCGGCAACCAGGAGGCCGCCTCCTACGACACCCCCACCGGCGGCTACGGACCTCCGTCCACCGGCGCGCGCCTGCCCGTCGCGGCGGACGGCCCCGGAGCGCCGCTGACGGCCGCTTCGGCCGTCCAGGTACCACTGGGCCACGACGGCCCGCCGGCTCCGCCCACGGTCGCCTCAGGCGGTTCGGGGGGCGGCGGGCGCAGGAGGGTCGCCCCCGGTAAGCGGCGGGTGGGCCTGCTGAGCACCTCGGTGAT
>NZ_POUA01000470.1 GCF_003236385.1 Spongiactinospora gelatinilytica | reverse complement strand
GTGGGCTCGGAGAGGTGTATAAGGGACAGGACTGCGGGTGGGCCGGTGGCAGGCGGGTGGCGAAGCGGTCCAGCAGGCGCCGGGTGATGCTCGGCGCCACGATCGCGTCGCCCGCCGCCACCACACGGATGGCGTTCACCAGTTCGTCCGGGGGCACGTCCTTGAGCAGGAAGCCGCTGGCCCCGGCGCGCAGCGCCTCCACGATGTACTCGTCGAGGTCGAAGGTGGTCAGTACGAGCACCTTCGGCACATGGACCCCGGCGGTGGCCTCACGCACGATCCTGCGGGTCGCGTCGATGCCGTCCACGCCCGGCATCCGCACGTCCATCAGCACGACGTCCGGCAGCAGAGCGCGAGCCTGTTCCTGAGCCGCCTTGCCGTCGCCGGCCTCGCCGACCACCGTGAGGTCGGTCTCGGCCTCCAGGATCAACCGGAAACCGGTACGCAGCAGCGGCTGGTCGTCCACCAGCAGCACTCTGATCGTCATCGTCCGTCCTTGAGCGGGAACCGTGCGCGTACCTCGAAGCCGCCCCCGGCGCGCGGGCCGATTCTCAGCATTCCACCATAAAGCGCCACTCGCTCGCGAATTCCGACCAGTCCGTGGCCCGGTCCGTGCCGCTCCCCGTCCGGCCGCGGGGCCTCCGGGCCGCGCCCGTCGTCCTCGATCCGCACGGAGAACTCGCCCGGTTCGTGGCGTACCGTCACCCACGCCCGCGCCCCCGGCCCCGCGTGCCGCAGCGTGTTCGTCAGCGCCTCCTGGACCAGCCGGTAGGCGGCCAGGTCGATGCCCGGCGGCAGGTCCCCGCGCTCGCCCTCGGTCCACAACTGGGTCGGCAGCCCCGCCTCGCGCATCTGCTCCACCAGCGCGGGCAGCTCCAGCGTGCCGGGCTGCGGACCGCGCTCGGCGGGCCCCGCCCGGCCGTCGTCGGTCCTGAGCACCCCGACGATGTTGCGCATCTCCGCCATCGCGGTGCGCCCGACCTCCTCGATCGCCGACAGCGCCTCGCCCGCGCCCTGCGGGTTGGCGGTCAGGATCCGCCTGGCCGCGGCCGCCTGCACGGTCATCACGCTCACATGGTGGGCCACCACGTCGTGCAGCTCCCTGGCGATGCGCGAACGCTCCTCGGCCCGCGCGGCACGGGTGTCGGCGTCCCTGGCGCGCTCCAGCCGTTCGGCCCGGTCCTTCAACTCCGCCAGGTAGGCCCGCCGCATCCGCAGGCTGCGCCCGACCACCCAGGCGGTCACCACGGCCGGGACGCCCACCAGCAGCACCGTCCGGGTCTCGGCGTCCACTCCGGAGGACACGCCCACGAGCACGGCCAGCACGTCCAGGCCCAGCCCCGCCAGGCTGACCGCCAGGCCCCGGTGCGCGGCCACGCTGTAGACGGCGACCAGGGTGGCCGTGCCGATCATCGAGGTGTCGTGGCCCGTCATGACCAGCGCGAGCTGCGCCGCCTCCAGCGCGCACAGCAGCGCGAAGGGCCATCTGCGGCGCACCGCCACGGCGGCGCAGCCGAGCAGCACCGCGACGCTCCCGGCCGGGTCGGGGGGCCGCGCGCCGGACGGCAGGGGCGAGATCAGCTCCGCCGCCGCGGCGGCGACGAGCAGCGCGGCGAGGAGGGCGTCCGGGACCAGCGGACGGTCGCCGAGCCAGGCCCGCAGGCCGCCGAGGGTGGTGCGCACGCCTTCAATGTAGAACTTCCCCGCGCGCGCCCACCCTGCGGCAGGAGGATGCGCCATCCTCCTGCCGGAGGAACCACCCGCCCCGGCCGGGCGGCCCGGTGCCCCGTTACAGCTCGTCTACAGCTCGTCTACAGCTCGTCGCTGGCGGCGCGGCGACGCCGGCCGCCGGCCACGGTGTCCCCCGGGCGCCGCTCGGGCAGCGGCGGGGGAGTGCCGCCGAACTCCGGGCACAGCGCCTGGTGGTCGCACCAGTCGCACAGCCTGCTCGGCCGGGCCCGCCACTCGCCGGTGCTCATCGATCGCTCGATCGCCTGCCACAGCGCCGACACCTTGCGCTCGGTGGCCAGCAGATCGGCCTCCTCGGGCGCGTACCGGACCACCTCGCCGTTGCCGAGGTAGACCAGTTGCAGCACCCGCGGCACCGTGCCGTGCAGCCGCCACAGCGCGAGCGCGTAGAACTTCATCTGGAACAGCGCCCTGGCCTCGAAGTCACGGCCGGGCGCGGTGCCCGTCTTGTAGTCGACCACCCGGATCTCACCGGTCGGCGCGACGTCGAGCCGGTCGATGTAGCCGCGCAGCATCAGCCCGTTGCCGAGCACCGCCTCCACGTACAGCTCGCGCTCGGCCGGCTCCAGGCGGGTCGGGTCCTCAAGGGTGAAATAGCGCTCCAGCATCGTGCGCGCCTGGTCCAGCCAGGCCGCCTGCTCGCCCTCGTCGGCGAACATCTCCGCGGTCTCCGGCTCGCGCTCGCGCAGCCGCTCCCACTGCGGTTCGAGCAGGTCGAGCGCCGCGCGCACGGTGCGCCGCCCGGCCGGCAGGTCGTACAGCCGCTCCAGCACGGCGTGCACCACCGTGCCGCGGACCGCCGCGGGCGAGGGCCGCTCGGGGATCTGGTCGATCACCCGGAAGCGGTAGAGCAGCGGGCAGGTCATGAAGTCGCCGGCCCGCGACGGCGACAGCGCGCCGATGACCGTCGGCGCGCTCATCGCCCTCCTGCCCGCACCGCGCCGAGCGGGTCACGACATCGGCGGGCCTGGGACGGCCGGGTACGCTCCACCATGACCCGCACTTTAGGCCACCGCGCCGACATCTTCACGGTCCGGCGCCCCGCGAGGCGCCCGCCACGCCGGACCGCCCGGGCCCTGTGACGCGTAGCATCGAGGTCTACAAGGCATCTAGGCTCTAAGGCGGAGATGCCTGCATGGCGAAACGCGCCTCCATCGGCAGACGCGGCAGAAGGCGGAGCGAGACGAGTGAGCAGCGAGAGCCCACAGCGATCACCGGGTCTGCGGATGGGCCGGCCCTTCGGCATCCCGGTGTACGTCTCGCCCACGTGGTTCATCGTGGCGGCGTTCATCACCATCACCTACAAGGAGAGCGTGCAGCTCAGCGTGCCCGGGCTGAGCGAGGCGGCGGGCTACGCGGTGGCGTTCGCCTTCGCCGTGCTGCTGTACGTCTCGGTGCTGTTGCACGAGCTGGCGCACTGCGTCGTGGCCAAGCGGTACGGCCTGCCGGTGCGCCGGATCACGCTCTACCTGCTGGGCGGCGTCTCTGAGATCGAACGCGAACCCGACTCTCCCGGCAGGGAGTTCATGGTCGCCTTCGCCGGGCCGCTGCTCTCCCTGGGCCTCGCCCTCGCCGGGTTCCTGCTCGACGTCTTCGTCGTGCCCGAGGGCGGCATCCTCGGCGTCCTGACCTGGCAGCTCTGGGTGGCCAACCTGATCGTCGGCGTGTTCAACCTGCTGCCGGGCCTTCCGCTGGACGGCGGGCGGATGCTGCGCGCCGGGGTGTGGAAGGCCACGCGCGACTCCGGCTCGGGCACCGTCGCCGCCGCGTGGGTCGGCCGCGGGCTGGCCATCGTGCTGGCGGCGATTCCCCTGATCCTGACGCTGATGAGCGGCGGCCAGGTGTTCAACCTGTTCGTGCTGTGGTCCTTCCTGCTGGCCGGGTTCATCTGGTTCGGGGCCAGCCAGTCGCTGCGCACCGCGCGGGTGCGGGCCCGCATCCCGCAGGTCAACGCGCGCAGCCTGGCCAGGCGCGCGATCCCGGTGACCTCGGAGGTGCCGCTGGCCGAGGCGCTGCGCCGGGCCTCGGCGGCCCAGGCGGGCGCCATGGTCGTGGTCGACCACGACGGCAGGCCGATCGCCCTGGTCAACGAGTCCGCCGTGGAGGCCACGCCGGAGCAGCGCAGGCCGTGGGTGACCGCGGGCTCGCTGGCCCGCACCCTGGAGCCCTCGCTGGTGCTGGCCGCCGATCTCAGCGGCGAGGCGCTGATCGACGCCATGCGCGAGACGCCCGCGGGCGAATACCTGCTGGTCGAGCGGAGCGGCGAGGTGTACGGCGTGCTCGCCACCGCCGACGTCAACCGGGTGTTCAGCGGAGTCTGACGCGAACGCGGGTCCGGCCCGAGCCCACCTCTTCGGCCTGCGTGGTCCTGTAGGGGAATGGGCCCGGGTGCGCCCGCCTGCCACCGTGGGCCGATCGTTACCTTACTGATAGTTCCCCGCCCCCGGCCCACCAGCGCCGCTCGGCGACGGTCGCATCGCAGGCTCTCCACGCTCGCGCTCATCGCCGTGCCGTGCGTGTGCTGGGAAGGCGTTCGTCCCTGGCTTTCCGCGGTTGCGCCGGGAGAAGGACCGGCCCCCCTCTTCGGACTGGTGACGCTCCTGCCAGAAGGTCTACTAGGGTTCTTTTTGCCACGGTCCGACCGCCGGCGCATTCTAGACGCACTTCCTAGTGGTATGGATCTGTGTGATTCCGGGGAGGGAGAGTTCTGTGACCGACCAGGGCTTCGGAGTGGTCCGTCCGCTTCCTGGCAACGGGCTGGTCGCCCATCTGGGCGGCCTGGTCCTGGTGTGCGACGCGGTGGACGCCGTGGCCTCCGAGCTACTGGAGGCGGTCCGTGACACCGCCGCCACCGGTGGCGACGGCAGGGCGCTGGCCCGCCGTGCCGCCCAGGTGCTCGCCCGGTCGATGACCGCGGAGCCGATCGGGTGCGCGGTCGCCGGTCCGGCCGCGGGCGGCATCGCCGTACTGGTCAGCGGGGAGGCGTCGGCCACCGTCGAGGCCGAGTCGGGCGAGGTGGCTCTGGCCGGGCGCGACGCGCTCACCTGGACCGACCGGCTCGTGCCCGGCCCCGTACGACGCGTGGAGCTGCGCCTGCCCGGCGCGGGCGACCCGCACCCGAGGACCAGGCTCGATGAGGGCGTGGTCGTGGGCGGCGGCATGACCGGCGAGTACACCGGGGCGGGCGAGCCTGATGACCGTGCCCCCGCCAGGCCCGCCCAGCGCGAATGGCGGGCCCCCGAGCCGGACCTCCAGCCCGCACCCGCCGAGCCGGAGCCTGAGCGCGC
>NZ_POUA01000046.1 GCF_003236385.1 Spongiactinospora gelatinilytica | reverse complement strand
GCATGATCCGGGTGCTGCCGGCGTACGCGGAGCTGGCGCGGGCGGGCGAGCTGACCGCGCGGGTGAGCGTACTCGGGCTGCCCAGCCCGATGTCCGGCGCGTCCGTCGCGGACACCGCGGCCTACCTCGCCGACCTGCCCAAGGACCTGGACGGGGTGGACGAGCGGCTGGTCCGGCTGCTCGGCGTGAAGGTGTTCGCCGACGGGATTCCGCCGTCGGAGACCGCGTGGATGCGGGAGGCGTACCCGTCGGGCGGGCACGGCTCGCTGTGCACGCACGGCGCGACGGACTCCGAGCGGGTGGCCGAGCTGGACGAGATCCTGCGCCTGGTCCACCTGGCGGGGTTCCAGGTGGGCGTGCACGCGGTGGGCAGCCGGAGCATCGACGCGGTGGTGGACGCGCTGGCGGCGCTCGCCCGCGAGCACCCCAGGGACGACGCCAGGCACTACGTGATCCACGGGCAGTACGCGTCCAAGTCCGCCCTGGCCACGCTGGGCGAGCTGGGCTACGGGATAAACCTCCAGCCGGTGCTCCAGCGCCTGGAGTCCGGCACGACGCGGGACATGTTCGGGCCGGAGGCGGCCGAGCGGGAATGGCCGGCCAGGTCGGCGATCGACGCGGGCGTGCTGACCGCGTGCAGTTCCGACGCCCCGGTGACCGGCCCGGACTGGCGGGCGGGCGTTTCGGCGCTGATCGCGCGGGACGGGGAGGGGATCACGCTTGAGGAGGCGCTGGCGACGTACACGACCGCAGGGGCGCGGCAGGACTTCGCCGAGACCTGGAAGGGTACGCTCGGGGAGGGCATGGCGGCCGACCTGTTCGTGAGCGGCGCGACGGAGGTCGCGGACGTGGTGGTCGCGCCGGTCGAGCTGACCGTCTTCGACGGCCGGGTCGTTTGGTCCCGTACCTGAACCGCACGAGATCCGATCGTTAGCTGCCAAACTATACTTCCGCGCTATGACGGGACACCACACCTTGCGTCAGACCGAGGAGGCGATCGGCCAGCGGCTGGGCGGCCTGAACGTCGATTTCGAGGCCATGTGGGCGGTGTCGAACATCTACCGCGCCTCGTCGGCGATCCGCAACCACCTGGAGCAGACCGTCCTGCGGGACACCGGCCTGACCTGGACCGGGTTCGTGGTGATGTGGGTGGTGTGGATCTGGGGCGAGAGCGAGCCCCGGCACGTCGCGGCCGAGGCGGGCATCTCCAAGGGCACGCTCACCGGCGTGGTCAAGACCCTGGAGTCCTACCGCCACCTGCGGCGTTTCCCGCATCCCACGGACGGGCGGCGGGTGATGCTGGCGCTCACCCCGACCGGGGAGCGGCTGATGCTGGGCCTGTTCCCGGAGTTCAACCGCCAGGAGGCGTTCGTGGTGAAGAAGCTGGACAGCGAACGCCGCCGCGACCTGGCCACCTCCCTGCGGCACATCCTGGAGCACTTGGAGAACACCTGACCGTTTTGTTAGAGCTTATAACTACTACTTGAAGTTATCTATTTAGTACTGCATACTCTCTCTCAGTAGACGCTCTAGCGACCTGGAGAGGGTATGCGTATTACCCGAGGCACCAGCGGCTCCCTTGCACAGCACGACCCGCGGCCCGGCTCGCGGGGCCTGGCCATGGCCGGACTGGCCACGGCCGCGGGCGTCGTGATCCTCGACGCCTCGATGGTGAACCTCGCCACCCCCGCGATCCGCGCCGCCCTGCACCTCACCACCACCGAGCTGTCGTGGGTGGTGGACGCCTACCTGATCGCCTTCGCGGGGCTGCTGCTGCTCGGCGGGCGGCTCGCCGACGTGCTCGGCGGCCGGCGGGTGTTCCTGTCCGGGGCCGCGCTGTACGTGCTCGCGTCCCTGGTGTGCGCCCTCGCCACGACCGGTCCCATGCTGATCGCCGCCCGGATCGCGCAGGGGGTGGGGGCGGCGGTGCTGACGCCCGCGGCCCTGTCCCTCATGCTCGGCCTCTACTCCGGGGCCGAGGAGCGGCGCCGCGCGCTGGGCGTCTGGGGCGGGGTCGCGGGCGCGGGCGCCCTGCTCGGGGTCGCGCTCGGTGGCGTGGTCACCCAAACCTTGGGCTGGCCGGCGATCTTCTGGCTGCCGGTGCCCATCGTGGCCCTCACCACCGCCGCGGTCTGGAAGGCGATGCCGCCCTCCCCCGCCCGGCCGGGCCGGTTCGACCTGGCCGGCGCGGCCACGATCACGTTGGGCACGTCGGCGCTGGCCCTCGGCCTGATCTCCGCCCCGGAGGTCGGGTGGGGCTCGGCACGCACCATCGTGAGTCTCGCGGTCGGCGTCGCCGCGCTGGGCGCGTTCGTGGTCGCCGAGCGGCGCTCCGCCCAGCCCCTCGTCCCGCTCGGCGTCTTCCGCCAGGCGCCCGTGGTCATCGCCAACACCATGATGCTGCTGCTCGGCGCGGTGACGGTGGGCCTGTTCTACTTCCTGCCGCAGTTCCAGCAGCAGGTGCTGCACATGTCGCCGGTCACGGCCGGCCTGAGCCAGCTGCCGATCGCCGTCATGATCTCGCTGGGCGGTTTCTCCGCGCCATGGGTGGCCAGGCCCGTGGGGCTGCGGCCGGCGCTGGCCGGCGCGCTGACCGCGCTGGTCGCCGGGCTGTTCTGGCTGGCCCAGAGCGGCGCGGGCAGCGACTACGCCACCGCGCTGCTCGGCCCGTTCCTGCTGATCGGCGCGGGCCTCGGGCTCGGTTTCGTGTACGCGACCACGCTGGCCGTATCCGGGGCCACCACGGGTGAGACCGGCCTGCTCAGCGGCCTGATCAACGCCACCCGCCAGCTCGGCGGCGCGCTCGGGCTGGCCGCCCTGATCGCCGTGGCCACCGCCGGCCACGACACGGCGTACCCCAGCGCGTTTCTCGGCGCGGCCGGGTTCGCGCTGGTCGCGACCGTGCTGTCCCTCATCCCGGCGGCCCACCGCGCGCCGGCTTCCACCACCTGAAGGAGAAGATCATGCAGAAATCGACGGTACTGGTGGTCGGCGCGACCGGCGGAGTCGGCTCGCTGCTGCTCCCCGCGTTGCGAGAGCGCGGCGCGCGGGTACGCGCGATGACCCGCACCGCCGGGCGGGCGGCCGCCTTCCCCGACGGGGTCGAGCCCGTCGTGGCGGACCTGCACGACCCCGGCCTCCCCGACACCGTGTTCGACGGCGTGGACGCGGTGTTCCTGAACAGCCCCTCCGCCCCGGACGCCGCCGACATCCAGATCCGGTTCGCCGAGCGGGTCCGCCGCGCCGGGGTGCCGAGGCTGGTGCTGCTGTCGCAGTACGCCGCGCGGGCCGGCTCCCCGGTGCGGTTCCTGCGCTGGCACGCGGCGGTGGAGCTGTACGTGCGGACCGCGGGCCTCACCGAGTGGACCATCCTGCGCCCCAACCTGTTCATGCAGGGGATCCTGGCCTTCGCCGGCATGATCAAGGCACAGCGGACGTTCGCCGCCCCGATCGGCACGGCCGCGGTCAGCGCCATCGACACCCGCGACATCGCCGACGCGGCGGCGGTCGTACTGACCGAACCCGGGCACGCCGGCCGTACCTACACCCTCACCGGGCCGCGCGCGGTGACCCACCCCGAGATCGCCCGCGCGCTGTCGGACGCGACGGGCGGCCGCATCGGGTTCACCGACGTGCCGCCCGAGGTCTTCGCCGGCTCGCTGCGCGGGCTGTTGCCCGAGTGGCAGGCCGATGGACTGGTCGAGGACTACGCGCACTACGCCAGGGGCGAGGCGGCCGAAATCCACACCGACGTCGCCGACCTCACCGGCCACCCGGCCCGCGATGTCACCGACTTCGCCCGCGACCACGCCGTCGCATTCAAACCGAGCGCGGGTTAGCGGGAGCGGGCCGAACGGAAGGCCAGCAGGGCCAGCGGCACGAAGACCGCGATGAGCCCGAGGGACCAGATCACCGCCGCCTGGACCGGGTGCGCGAGCGGCCAGAAGCGGGGGTCGGCGGCGAGCCCCAGCGGGTTGCCGAACAGCGTGCGGGTGGCGGTGACGACGGCGGTGACCGGATTCCACGCCGCCACCGGCTGGAGCCATTCCGGCATCGAGGAGATCGGCACGAACCCGTTGGAGACGAACCCCAGCGGCAGCACCCACAGCAGCCCCGCCGTGCCCGCCACCTCGGGATTGCGCACCGAAAGGCCGATGGTGACGCCCACCCACGCCATCGCGTACGCGAACAGCAGCAACAGGCCGAAGCCCGCCAGGGTGGAGAGCAGCCCCAGGTGCGCCCGCCAGCCCACCAGCAGTCCGACGATCGCCAGCACGCCGGTGACCAGGAGCGCCCGCAGGAGTTCGGCGTTCGCCCGCCCGACCGGTACCGCGACGTGCGCCATCGGCAGCGCGCGGAACCGGTCGATCAGGCCCCGGCTCATGTCCACCGCCAGCCCCGTGCCGGTGCCGACCCCCATGAACGCCAGCGAGTGCGCGAACACCGCCACCACGACGTACTCCCGGAACGGCCCGCCGCCGGGCAGCGGGATCGCCCCGCCGAACACATAACTGAACAACAGCACGAACAGGATCGGCTGGACCAGGTTGAAGGCCAGCTCATCAGGGACGCGCCCGAGGCGCAGCATGCCACGCCTGGTCATCACCGCACAGTCGCGCAACGCCAGGACGAACCCTGACCCCGCGACGCGGGTCTCGGTCACGGTCATCGGTCGTCCGCCTTCCCGGTCAGTGCGAAGAACACGTCGTCGAGCGTGGGTCTGCGTACGGTGATGTCGGCGACCTCGACCCCGGCGCCGTCCAGCTTCCGCAGTACCTCGGCCATCCGGCTGGTACCGCCGGGCAGCACCGCGGTCACGCACAGCGTGCCCGGGTCCGGTTTCGGGTCGGGCAGGCCGGCCGCGGCCAGGGCGGACACCGCGGCCGGAAGGTCGGCGGCGCGGCGGACGGCCAGGTCCAGGTGGTCGCCGCCGACCCGGTCCTTCAGCTCGGCGGGCTTGCCGGTGGCGATCTCCCGTCCGTGGTCGATCACCGTGATCAGGTCGGCGAACTGGTCGGCCTCCTCCAGGTACTGGGTGGTGACCAGCGCGGTGGTGCCCTGCCTGACCAGGTCGCCGAGCACCGCCCACACCTCCACCCGGGCGCGCGGGTCCAGGCCGGTCGTCGGCTCGTCGAGGAACAGGCAGCGCGGCCCGGCGATGAGCGCCACCGCCAGGTCCAGCCGGCGGCGCATGCCCCCTGAGTAGGTGCGGGCCGGGCGGTCGGCCGCGTGCCCGAGGTCGAAGCGCTCGATCAGCTCCTCGGCGCGCGACCGGGCGGCGCGCTTGCCCATCCGGGCCAGCTGGCCGAAGATGTTGAGGTTCTCCCTGGCCGTCAGGTACTCGTCCACGGCCGCGTACTGCCCGGCGACCCCCACCGACCTGCGTACCGCCTGCGGGTCGCGGATGACGTCGAAGCCGCACACGCTGGCCCGGCCACTGTCCGGTTTCAGCAGGGTCGCCAAAATGCGCACCAGCGTGGACTTGCCCGCCCCGTTCGGGCCGAGCAGGCCGAGCACCTGGCCCTCCGGCGCGTTCAGGTCGAGCCCGTCGAGCGCGTGTACCCCGCCGTACCGCTTCGTCAGCCCTTCCACCTGGATGCCGCCATGCGTCTCTCGCTCCCGGTGCAGGCCGGGGGAGCTGTTCGTGACACCGAGATTCATGGGTGCGAGCGTGGCCGGGACCGCTGGAGTCCGGGTGGTGCGGGGCGCTCGAAACGTACTCGCGCGCGACTCAAGCGCGCGTCCAGACCGCCTCCATCCGGTCCGGCCATGGTCACCCCATGATTCCCTTGTTCAAGGTGGCCATGTCCGAACGGGCATCGGCGGCGGTGGCCGGAGTACTGGCCAGCGGGCACATCGGGCAGGGCGCCAAGGTCGAGGAGTTCGAGGACGCGCTGCGCGAGCGCCTGGGCACCCGCTTCGTATCCACAGTCAACAGCGGCACCTCGGGCCTGCAACTGGCCCTGAAGCTGGCCGCGCGGAACGGCGGCGAGGTGCTGAGCACCCCGCTGACCTTCGTGGCCACCAACTGGGCCATCCTGGCGGCCGGGTTGCCCATCAGGTGGGTGGACGTCGATCCGGCGACGCTCAACGCCGACCTTTCCGACATGGCGGCCAAAGTGTCGGCGCGCACCGCGGCCATCGTGGTGGTCCACTGGGCCGGCTACCCGGTCGACCTGGCCAGGGTGGCGGAGATCGCCGACGAGTGCGAGCACCGCCACGGCACCCGGCCGATGATCATCGAGGACTGCGCGCAGGCGTGGGGCGCGACGTACGCCGGGCGGCCCCTGGGCAACCACGGCAACGTCGCCGTCTACAGTTTCCAGGCCATCAAGCAGGTCACCAGCGGGGACGGCGGCCTCCTCGTCTGCCCCGACGAGGAGTCCCACCGGCGCGGACGCCTGATCCGCTGGTTCGGCCTGGACCGCGACCCGGGCGCGACGCCCCGGTCCGAGCAGGACGTGTCCGAGTGGGGCCTGAAGTTCCACATGAACGACATCAGCGCGGCCATCGGCCTGGCCAACCTGGAAGGCGCGGAAGAACGCGTGGGGCGGCACCGGAGCAACGCCGCCTACTACGACCGGGAGCTGAAGGACGTGCAGGGGCTCGAGCGGGTCCGCCCCGCGCCGGGCAGCGAGCCGTCCTACTGGGTGTACCCGGTCAAGGTGAAGCGCAGGGACGACTTCGTGGCCCACTTGCAGGCGGCCGGGATCGCGGCGGGGCACATCGACGCGCGCAACGACCGGCACTCCTGCGTGGCCGAGTACGCCGAGCCGCTGCCGAAGCTGGACGCGGTCCACGACCAGATCGTGTGCCTGCCGGTCGGCTGGTGGCTGTCGGAGCAGGACAGGGAGCACATCGTGAACACGATCAGAAATGGATGGTGAGCCCATGAGCACGTCGGTCGAACCGCTGGGGATCGCGGGGGCCTTCCTGATCAAGCCGGAGATCTACCCTGACGAGCGCGGTCACTTCCTGGAGCTGTTCCAGCAGCGGGCCGTGGCCGGGCCGGCCGGCGGGCCGATGCCGGTGGCCCAGGTCAACTGCTCGGTCTCGCGCCGGGGGACGATCAGAGGCGTCCACTCCCGCACGGTGCCGCCGGGCCAGGCCCGGTACGTCACCTGCGTCAGCGGCGCGATCCTCGACGTCGTCGTGGACATCCGCGTCGGATCGCCCACGTTCGGCCGGCACGTCACGGTGGCGCTGGACCAGTACGCGAGGCACGCCGTCTACATCCCCGAAGGGCTCGGGCACGCGTTCGCGCCGCTGAGCGCGGAGGCCACGGTGGTGTACCTGTGCTCGACCCCCTACGACCCGACCGGGGAGATCACCATCAACCCGCTGGACCCGGAGCTGGCGCTGCCGTGGGCCGCCTCCCCGCGCATCCTGTCGGAGAAGGACGCCAAGGCCCCGACCCTGCGCGAGGCCGAGGCCGCCGGACTGCTCCCCGTCTACGCCGAAGGCGCGCTGACCGGCGCGTGAGCATGCGCGCGGGCCGCCGCCGCGAAGCGTGGGCGGCGGCCCGCCGTCACCACGGGATGGTCCGGCGGCCACGCAGGAAGACGCCGGACGGCCCGTCCGCGGGGAGGGTCGCCGCCCACACGATGTCCTCCGCCGCCGCCTGGGGCGTCCGCTCGGCGTCCGGCCGCATGCGGGTGCGCACCAGGCCGGGGTTGACGGCGTTCACCAGCACGCCCGTGCCCTCCGTCTCGGCGGCCATGAGCACGGTCAGCGCGTTGAGCGCGGCCTTGGAGACGGCGTAGCCGGGCGTGCGCGCCGACAGCCCGTTGCTGAAGGCCCCGGTGCCGCTGGAGACCATCACCACCCGCCCCCACCCACGCCGCACCATGTCCGGCAGGAACGCCTGGCACACCCGCCAGGCCCCGAGGACGTTGACGTCCAACTGGCGGCCGACCCACTCCATGGGGACCGCCGAGGGCGCGCATCCCCAGTCGAGCTGGATCCCGGCGTTGTTCACCACGATGTCCACCGGGCCGACCTGGTCGCGTACCCGGGCCGGGCCCTCCTCGTCCGTCACGTCGAGCACGGCGGCACGCGCGCCGCCGCCCAGTTCCGCGGCCAGGCCCTCCGCCTCGTCCACCGTCCGCGCGGTCACCACCACCCGGTGCCCGAGCGCGTGCAAACAGGCGCTCACCGCCCGGCCGATCCCCCGGTTGGCGCCCGTGACCAGCGCGACATGCGATTGCGTCGTCATGTGATCTCCTGTTCCGCGCATGATGTGCGGATCATCGGAAAGGCCGCTGAACGGCCGCTCGACTCTCGCTGGACGTACCGGAGCGAGGCCCCTCCAGCCCCGCTCGACCTCCCCGGACGAGTGCCGCTCAACCGCTACTCAAGCGGCGCCACGCAGCCTGCCGCTTGTCCATGGCCTCGTCAGGCAGGGAATATCCATGAAGGCTCTTGTCCTAGCGGGTGGGCGGGGGACCCGGCTGCGGCCCTTCACCCATACCGTTCCCAAGCAACTGGTGCCGGTGGCCAACAAGCCGGTGCTCTTCTACGGCCTGGAAGCCATCAAAGACGCGGGCATCACCGACGTCGGCGTCATCGTGGGCGACCACGGGCCGGCGATCCAGAGCGCGCTCGGCGACGGCGCCGCGTTCGGCCTGAACATCGGCTACATCGAGCAACACGCCCCGCTGGGGCTGGCACACTGCGTCATGATCGCCCAGGACTTCCTCGGCGACGCCGACTTCCTGCTCTATCTCGGCGACAACGTCATCATCGACGGCGTGGGGCCGCTGCTCGACGCGTTCTGGCGGTCCAGGCCGGACGCGATGGTCATGACCGGCAAGGTCGCCAACCCGTCGGAGTACGGCGTGGCGGAGGTCGGCCCCGGCGGCGTCGTGACCGGCCTGGCGGAGAAGCCCGCCAACCCGCGCAGCGACCTGGCGCTGGTCGGCGCGTACGTCTTCACCCCGGTCATCCACCAGGCGGTGCGCAGCGTCAAGCCGAGCTGGCGCAACGAACGGGAGATCACCGACGCCATCGACTGGCTGCTGCGCAGCGGCTGGCGGGTGGAGTCGCATCTGCACGGCGGCTACTGGAAGGACACCGGCAAGGTCGAGGACCTGCTGGAATGCAACCGGGCGGTGCTGGACACCACTGAGCGGTCGATCAAGGGGCAGGTGGACGACACCTGCGAGATCCGCGGGCCGGTCGTCATCGAGGAGGGCGCGCAGGTCAGCGGATCGCGCATCACCGGCCCGGCGGTGATCGGCGTCGCGACGGTGGTACGCGACAGCCAGGTCGGGCCGTACACCAGCATCGGGGCCGACTGCGACATCGCCGGGGCCGCCATCGAGAACTCCGTCGTCTGCGCGGGCAGCACCGTGCGCGGCAGCCTACGCAATTCGCTGATCGGCCGGGAGGCCAAGGTCAGCGGGGACATCGGCCGCCCGGCCAGCCTCGTCCTCGGCGACCACAGCCAGGCCCTGCTGCACGGGGCGGCCTCATGACCGTCACCGTGGAGAGCACCTGGCTGATCTGCCCCGGCTGCGCCGACCTGGTCTTCCGCCCGAAGTACGAGCGGGCCCAGCGGGTCTGCCCGGGCTGCGGGCACCACGCCCGGCTGACCGCCCGCCAACGCCTGGACGGGCTGCTGGACCTCGGCTCGCAAAAACCCGTCGAGACCGCGCTGGCCGCCGACGACCCGCTCGGCTTCACCGACACCCGGCCCTACCGGGAGCGGCTGGCCGCCGCGCGGGAGGCCACCGGGATGCGCGAGGCCGCGCTGTGCGCCTCCGGGACCATCGAGTCGCACCCGGTCGTGGTGGCCTGCCTGGACTTCTCCTTCGTCGGCGGCTCGCTCGGCTCGGGCGTCGGCGAACTGGTGGCGGTGGCGGCCGAGAAGGCGCTGTCGGAGCGGGTCCCGCTGCTGATCGTGACCGCCTCGGGCGGCGCGCGCATGCAGGAGGGCGCGCTGTCGCTGATGCAGATGGCCAAGTGCAGCCAGGCGCTGGCAAAGCTGGACGAGGCGGGCATTCTCACCGTCGCGCTGATCACCGATCCCACCTACGGCGGGGTGGCGGCATCGTTCGCCACGCTGCCCGACGTGCTGATCGCCGAGCCGGGGGCGCACCTGGGCTTCGCGGGGCCACGGGTGATCGCGCAGACGATCCGGCAGGAGCTGCCCGCAGGGTTCCAGACGGCGGAGTTCCTGCTGGCCCGCGGCCTGATCGACGCGGTGGTGCCGCGTCCGGCGCTGCGCCGTACGCTGGCCCGCCTGCTCGCCGCCGCCCGCCCCGACGCCCCCACCATGGGCGAAGACGCCGCGGCGCAGGGCGATTGGCTGGTGCGCGACCCGGCCGCGCTGCCCAGGCGGGCCGCCTGGGACGCGGTACGGCTGGCCCGGGAGGCGGCCCGCCCGACCACGCTGGACTACGCCGGGATGATCCTGGAGGACTTCATCGAGCTGCGCGGCGACCGGGCGGGCAAGGACTGCCCCGCCGTCGTCGGCGGCATCGGGCGGCTGCGCGGCCGGGGCGTGATGCTCATCGGCCACCAGAAGGGACACGACACCGCCGAGCGGGTCAGGCGCAACTTCGGCATGCCCACCCCCGCCGGCTACCGCAAGGCGATGCGGCTGATGCGGCTGGCGGCCAAGCTCGGGCTGCCGGTGGTCACGCTGGTGGACACGCCCGGCGCGTACCCGGGGATCGAGGCCGAGGAGGAGGGCCAGGCGTGGGCCATCGCCGAGAGCCAGCGCCTGATGTCCGGCCTGCCGGTGCCCGTGGTGACCGTCATCACCGGTGAGGGCGGCAGCGGCGGCGCGCTGGCCCTGGCGGTCTCCGACCGCGTGCTGGCGCTGTCCAACGCGGTCTACTCCGTCATCAGTCCCGAGGGGTGCGCCGCGATCCTGTGGAAGGACGCCGCCGCCGCTCCACAGGCCGCCGAGGCGCTGCGCCTTTCCGCCCCCGAGCTGCTGCGGCAGGGCATCGTCGACGCGGTCATCACCGAGCCCGGCGACGGCGCGCACACGGCGCCCGCGCGCACCGCCGAGCTGATCCAGACCGCCGTACGGCGGGCCTGCGACGACCTGGCCACGCTGCCGCCCACCGAGCTGGTCGAGCGGCGGCGGCGGCGTTTCCGCAGTTATGGCAGCCCTTCTTCGGAGGAGACGAGATGGCCGATCACGGCGACCTGATCGAATCGGTGTACCGGCACGCGGTTGGCTTCGCCAACGAGGTCGGCGGGCCGATCCGCCGGCTGAAGGTGACGGTGGGGGAGGTCAGCCTGGAGGCGGAGTGGCCCGCCCCCGGCGATCCGGGGCCCCCGGTCCCGCACCTGGCCGACCTCAACGGCCACCACGCGCCCGCGCCGCGGCCGGAACCGCCCACAGCGGCCGTCGCGGTCGTCCAGTCGCCCATGGTCGGCACCTTCTACCGGTCGCCCGAGCCCGGCGCCCCGCCGTTCGTCAAGGAGGGCGACATGGTCACGCCCGGCCAGCAGGTCGGGATCGTCGAGGCGATGAAGATGATGAACCCGGTCCAGGCGGCCACCGCGGGCCGGGTCACCAAGGCCCTGGCCGAGGACGCCGGCGCCGTGGAGTACGGCCAGGCGCTCTTCGCGCTCGAGGAGGGCTGATGTTCGACAGCGTCCTGATCGCCAACCGCGGGGAGATCGCCCTGCGGGTCGCCCGGACCTGCAAGGAGATGGGCATCCGCACGATCGCCGTGTACTCCTCGGCCGACGAGGGCTCCCCCGTCGTCCGCCTGGCCGACGAGGCCGTGCGGATCGGCCCGCCGCAGGCCAAGCGCAGCTACCTGTACGCGCCCGCCGTGCTCCAGGCGGCCCACCAGACCGGCGCGCAGGCCATCCACCCCGGGTACGGCTTCCTGTCGGAGGACGCCGACTTCGCCGAGATGTGCCGGGCCGAGGGGCTGACGTTCATCGGGCCGCCGCCGGAGATCCTGGCCATGCTGGGTGACA
The DNA here is from genome assembly GCF_003236385.1 of Spongiactinospora gelatinilytica. GTDB lineage: Bacteria > Actinomycetota > Actinomycetes > Streptosporangiales > Streptosporangiaceae > Spongiactinospora > Spongiactinospora gelatinilytica. The sequence goes on along the minus strand of NZ_POUA01000046.1, from coordinate 17,199 downwards.
AGGCCGAGGCGCTGCGCGTGCTGTCGGGCGCGGGCATCGACGTCCTGCCGGGCACCCACCGGCCGATCGCCACGGCGGGCGAGGCCGCCGACGCGGCGGCCGGGATCGGCTTTCCGATCATCGTCAAGGCGCTGGCCGGCGGGGGCGGCCGGGGGATGGCCATCGCCAGGCGGCCGGCGGAGCTGGCCGACGCGTACGCCCAGGCCCGCACCTCCGCGCAGGCGGTGTTCGGCGACGAGCGGGTCTACCTGGAGCGCTACGTGGAGTCGGCGCGGCACGTCGAGGTGCAGGTGCTGGCCGGGACCGACGGCCAGGTCCTGCACCTGGGCGCGCGGGACTGCTCGGTGCAGCGGCGGCGGCAGAAGCTCATCGAGGAGACCCCGGTCCCCGGCCTGCCCGAGCGGGACGCGAACCGGCTGTGCGAGCAGGTGGTGGCGGCGGCCCGGGCGATCGGCTACGTGGGGGCGGGCACGTTCGAGTTCCTGCTGGACGACGCGGGGCGCTTCCACTGCATCGAGGTCAACTGCCGCATCCAGGTCGAGCACCCGGTGACCGAGATGATCACCGGCGTGGACCTGGTACGCGAGCAGCTCAACGTGGCCGCCACCGGCGGCCCCGGCATCACCCAGCAGGACATCCGGCTGAACGGGGCCGCGATCGAGTGCCGGATCAACGCCGAGGACCCGGCCAGGGGGTTCCTGCCCTCGCCCGGCACGATCGAGGCGCTGACGCTGCCGGCCGGGCCGTTCACCCGCGTGGACGAGTACGTCCGGCCCGGGATGAGCATCCCGCCGTTCTATGACCCGCTGCTGGCCAAGGTCAGCGTGTGGGCCCCCGACCGGGACCAGGCCATCGCGCGCATGGAGCGGGCGCTGGCCGAGTGCGTGGTCAGCGGGCCGGGCATCCGTACCACGACCGGCTTCCTGACCAGCGTGCTCGCCCACCCGCTGTTCCGCGACGGCAAGCACACCACGGCGCTGATCGAGAACCTGAGCGTCGCCTGAAACGGCGAAACGGCGTGGCGTCCGGATGGACGCCACGCCGCGAGACCGCGTGCGGGTTCAGCTCATCGCGAGGGCCACGCTGTTGGCCGTCAGGGCCACCACGGCCAGCGTGGTCCGCAGCAGGTGCCAGGCCCGCCACCGCGGCCGGGGGTCGGCCCAGTCGTCGGGGATCGAGTCCGGTTCCAGCTTCCGCAGGATCCGGTTGATCGGCACGTTGGCGAGGTGCGACACCCCGGCCACCGCGAGCATCAGCACGAACGTCGCCCCGTACAGCGTCCTGGCGCCCCCCGGCCCGGACAGCAGGGCCAGGGCCAGATCCGCCGCCGCGGTGCCGAGCACCAGGATCGGCATCACCGGGTCCCAGTTACGGCCGAGCAGGTTGGTGGTGTAGAGGTAGCGGTCGGCGGGCATCGCCATCAGCGCGGGCACCACGCTCAGCGCCACCGCGAACAGCACCCCCGCCACCACCCCGCTGGTCACCAGCACCACCACGGCCAGCAGTGAAACCGTCATCACCTCACACTCCTTCACTGACCAGGGGGTCCAGTTCCGCCATCGCCGCCTTCCAGCCGGCGAGCGTGCCGTCCGCCGTGGACGGCAGCGGCGCGAACGCCCTGCTGACTCCCGTTCGCAGGCTCGGATGCCGCCGGGCGAACATCGTCAGGGTCCGCCCGGGACCGGCCTCCACCAGCGTGTGGCCGCCCTCGGTGAGCAGGTCGGACAGTGCCGCCCAGAACCGGACCGGCCGGGCGAGCTGGCCCGCCCAGAAGTCCGGGTTGACCGCTTCGGCCGGGCTGACCGCACGGCCGGTCGCGGTGGACCTGATCGGCACCTGGGGAGCGGCCAGCGGCACCCCGGCGAACCCGGCCGCGAACCGTTCCGCCGCCGCCGACACGGCGGGGCAGTGGAACGGCTGGCGCGCGGCCACCGGCCGGGTGATCACGCCTTCGCCGGCCAGGTCGGCGGCCAGCTCGGAAAGCCACGGCTGCGGGCCCGCCACGATCGTGTGCCGGGGCGCGTTGATCGCCGCCACCGCCACGCCGGCCGCCCGGTACCGCGCGCCGATCCGGGCCTCCAGGTCATCGGCCGCGACCCCGGCGGCGATCATCCCGCCGGGGGTGACCGTCGCCATCGCCGCGCTGCGCGCCGCCATCAGCCGGGCCGCCCCGGCCAGGTCGAACACCCCGGCCAGGCACGCCGCGGCCAGTTCGCCCACGCTGTGCCCGATCAGGGCGGCCGGCCGCAGGCCGCGGGCCATGAGCGCCCGGCCCAGCGCGTATCCGATGGCGAACAGCAGCGGCTGCGCCCGCGTGGCGTCGTCCAACGGCACCGCCGGGGCATCGCTCAGCCAGTCGGCGCGCAGCCGCCGCCCTTCCTGACCCATCAGGGCGAAGAACTCGTCCATGGCGGTGGTGAACACCGGCTCGACGCCGTACAGCTCGACCGCCATGCCGGGGTACTGCGCCCCCTGTCCGGGGAACAGCAGCACCACCGGTCTCGTCGGCTCACCCATGTGCGCCTCTCAACAACCTCAATAATCCAGCGTTACGTCGTATTCGGAAAACCACCTGGTCATCCACAGGGCCATCTCCAAGCTGCCCCGGTCGTAGGGCCGGCTGACGTGACCGGTCGGCCGCCGGACCGCCTGCTTGACCCGCTCGGGGTCGAGCAGCCCGGCGATCGGCCGTTCGCCGCCGTCGGTCAGCTCGCCGAGTTCGTCGCGCAGGGCCTGTTCGTAGGCCGGGTCCTGGGTCGCCGGGTACGGCGTCTTGACCCGGTCCCGCACGGCCTCGGGCAGCAGGTCGCCCACGGCCGCCCGGAGCAGCCCCTTCTCCCTGCCGTCGAACACCTTCATCGCCCAGGGGACGTTGAAGACGTACTCGATCAGCCGGTGGTCCAGGAACGGCACCCGGACCTCCAGGGAGCTGGCCATGCTCATCCGGTCCTTGCGGTCCAGCAGCGTTTGCAGGAACCGGGTGAGGTTGAGGTAGGTCACCTCGCGCATGCGCCGCTCCAGCGCGTCCTCGCCGGGCAGTACCGGCACCTCGGCCAGCGCCTCGTGGTACCGGGCCAGCCGGTTGGTCTGGAGGTCCAGCTTGTCCTTCAGCTCGTCGGCCAGCAGTCCAAGCCCGCCGAAGTACCGCGCCGAGCCCGGCGTCAGCCAGGGGAACGTGCCCGCGTGCACCGCCGCCTGGTTGAAGAACCAGCGGTAGCCGCCGAACAGCTCGTCGGCCCCCTCGCCGGACAGCGCGACCGTGGAACGCTCGCGTATCGCCCGGCACAGCAGGAACAGCGACGGCCACATGTCGCCCCAGAACGCCGGCGGCTGGTCGTTGGCGCGCAGCACGGCCGCCCGCACCGGATCGGCCACCAGCTCCGCGCTGTTCAGCAGCACCTCGGTGTGCTCCGCGCCGACGTGCGCGGCCAGCGCGGCGGCGAACGGCCGGTCGGGGGCGCCGCGCACCGCGTCCGGCCGGAAGTCGTCCTCGGCTCCGGTGAACGCCACCGAGAACGACCGCACCGGGCCGGTCCCGGCCGCGCTCAGCCGGTCGGCGGCCAGGGCCGTCAGCGCGGACGAGTCCAGTCCGCCGGAGAGCAGCGTGCAGACCGGCACGTCGGCCAGGAGCTGCCGGCCGACGATGTCCTCCAGCAGTCCCCGTACCGTGGCGACCGTGGTGTCCGGGGCGTCGGTGTGCTCGCGGGCCTCGATGGCCCAGTAGCGGTGCTTGGTCAGCCCGCTGCGGCGCAGGCGTACCAGGTGGCCGGGCCGTACCTCGTGCATGCCGGAGAAGACGGCCCGCTCGGGGGTCTTCACCATGTCGAGGAACTCGCGCATGCCGTCCAGGCCGACCCGGCGGGGCACGCCGGGGTGCGCGAGGATGGCCTTCGGCTCCGAGCCGAACAGCAGCCCCCCGCCGATGGGGTGGTAGTAGAGCGGCTTGACGCCGAGCCGGTCGCGCACCAGCAGCAGTTCCTGGGCGCGCACGTCCCACACGCCCATGGCGAACATGCCGTTCAGCCGCTGCGCGAAGCCGTCGCCCCACTGGAGGTAGGCGCGCAGCGCCACCTCGGTGTCGCTGCGCGTCCGGAACTCGTGCCCGTAGGAGATCAGCTCGGCGCGCAGTTCGCGGTAGTTGTAGATCTCCCCGCAGAACGTCAGCGCCGCCAGGGTCCTGCCGTCCTCCTCGGCCGCCATGGGTTGGTGGCCGCCTTCCAGGTCGATGACCGACAGGCGGCGGTGCCCGAGCAGGACGTGCCGGTCCTGCCACAGGCCCTCGTCGTCGGGACCTCGGCGGCTCATCGTGGCCGTCATCGCCTCGGCCGTGGCCGTGTGGCGGGTCAGGTCACGAGAAAAGTCCACCCAGCCGGCGATTCCGCACATCCGCCGCTCCTCAGGAGGTACCCGTGAGGGCCCGGTTGACCACGTTGAGCAGGTCGGCCGGGGTCTTGGCGCCGCCCGCGGTCTCCTCCGGGATCTCCAGGTCGTACTCCCGCTCGATGGCGCCGACCGTGTTGAACAGCGCCAGCGAGTCATAGCCCAGCGACTCGAAGGTCACGTCCAGGATGTCGCCGTCGAGCTGCACAGCTTCGTCCTCGCCCGCGCTCTCGCGCAGCAGCCGGACCAGCGTCTCAACCGTCATCTCCCGCATCTTCCGCCCTTTCGCTCGGACCGATGACTGTCTGCCGGGAAACTGTCCGGCGGTCCGCTCGACGGACGTTGAACGAGGGCTGGACCGGTTGTCCGACCGGCGCTCCAGCCGTACTCCAGCCAGACGACAGATCACGCGATCACGGTCGTCCCATGAGGCTGCCGTTGGGCGAATGGCTGCGGGCCTGTGCCCGGACCTTGGCGGACCATCCGCCTCTGATGTTCTACGACCCCGGGCTGTGGGCCTGCCCGGATGACAGCGACGAAGGCGACGAGGCCGACGCGGCGCGAAGGAGTTAGCCGATGCACGCAGATGAAGCACCGCCACAGTTCCCGTTCACGGCGCTGGACCCGCTGGAGCCACCGGAGGAGTACGCGAAGATGCGCGAGAGCGCCGCCGCGAGCCGGATCACCCTTCCGACCGGCGACCCCGCCTGGCTCGTCACCCGATATGAAGAAGTGCGCACCGTGCTCGCCGACGCCCGTTTCAGCCGGGAGGCGATCACCGCGCCGGGCGCGCCCCGGGTGTTCCCGATCGCCAAGGGCGCCAAATCGATCATCGTCATGGACCCGCCGGAGCACAGCAGGCTGCGCCGCCTGGTGTCGCACGCGTTCTCCGTGCGGCGGATGGAGGCGCTGCGCCCGCACGTGGAACGGCGGGCCCGCGAGCTGGTGGCCGCGATGGAGGCGGCGGGCCCGCCCGCCGACCTCGTCACCGGGATCACCCAGCCGCTGCCGATGCTGGTCATCTGCGAGATGCTCGGCGTGCCCTACGCCGACGTGGACCAGTTCAAGGCGTGGACCGACCTGATGCTCAGCTTCGACGCCGGCCGCCGCGAGGAGGTCATCGAGGCGCGCGACCGGCTCAACGGCTACCTGGCCGAGCTGATCGCGGCCAAGCGCGCCCGGCCCTCCGACGACCTGATGATGGTGCTCATCAACGCCAGGGACGAGGGCGACCGGCTCTCGGAGGAGGAGCTGGTCGCGTTCGCGTTCACCCTCCTCGGGGCGGGCTACCACGCCACCACGGCCGCGATGACCCACATTCTGCTGCGGCTGCTGCGCGAGCCCGAGCGGATGCGCGCCCTTCAGGACCGGCCCGAACTGCTGCCCGACGCCGCCGAGGAGCTGCTGCGGCTCTCCCAGGCGGGCGGCGGGGTGGGCGCGCTGCGCATCGCGACGGAGGACATCACGCTGGGCGACGTCCGGATCAAGGCGGGCGACGCGGTACTGCCCTCGGTGACGGCCGCCAACCGTGACCCCGAGGTCTTCGCCGCGCCGGACGCCTACGACCCGGTGCGGGAGCCGAACCACCACATCACCTTCGGCCACGGCATCCACTACTGCCTGGGCGCGCAGCTCAGCAGGATCGAGCTGCGGATCACCCTGGAGACGCTGCTCGGCCGGCTGCCGCGGATGGCGCTGGCGGTGCCTGCGCAGGAGCTGACGTGGCGTACCGGGACGGCGTTCGCCCGGCCGGACCGGCTGCCCGTCACCTGGTGATCCCGGGTCGGATACGACGAAGGCGGCGCCGCGGTACGCGGCGCCGCCCTCACCACTTTCAGGGTGACTGGATGCTGTAACGCTTGGCCTCGACCCTGGTGTGGAAGACGCCCTGGACGGTCCCGTCGGCGTCCACGGACGTGCCCGTGCCGTTCGAGGTGAACGTGTCCGCCGAGGTCAGCGCGCCGTCCTGGACGCCGCGCAGCTCCCAGTCGAACACGCCCTGGTCATCCACGTCGTAGTGACGGAAGGCGTACCGGAAGCCGGTGGCGGTGGGCTGCCAGGTGCCGAGGCCGGTCCGCTTGCCGTCGGCCAGCTCGAAACTGCCGTCGCGTTCCAGGGCGAACAGGGCGCGTTCCACCTTGTCGCTGCCCTCGAACGTGATCACCACCGCCCAGGTGCCCACCGGCGAGCGGGTACGCCCCGCCTCGCCCATGGCCGAGCCGGTCAGGCCGGCCACCGTACCGATCGCCACGACTCCGACCGCCGCCCGCAGCGCCGTGCGCCGCAGCGCGCCACTCTTGGCCGCCATGGTTCCTCCTTAGTTGTCCGGCCTGGTCCGGCCGGGATTGATCAGTTCCACCGCTTCCGCGGCGACCTGGAGCGACTTGCGGCGCGCCGCCGGATCGGAGCCCACCGGGGACAGGGCGAGGATGGTGACCCCCGCCTGTTCGTAGGCGGCCATCCGTTCCGCCAGCCGGTCCGCGGGTCCCAGCAGCGACGTGTCGTCGGCGAATTCGAGCGGCACCGCGGCGACCGCCCCGGCCGTGTCCCCGGCCTGGGCGCGGTCCTGGATCTTCGCCGCGGCCTCGCCGTGCCCGAGCCGTTCCATGAGCCGGAAGTAGAAGTTGTCGGAGCGGTGCCCGAGGCTGACGAACCTGGCCACATGGTGCTTGACCGGCAGGGCCGCCGTCTCCAGGTCCTCGCCCACGGCGATCGGCACCGAGGGGATCACCTCGAACGACTCCCCGACGTGATCGCCGCGCACCCGCCCGGCCCCGATGCGCCGGACCGCCTCGGCCACCCGCGCGGGCGAGCAGAAGACGCCGAACCATCCGTCGGCGATCTCACCGGCCAGTTCCAGCCCGCGGTCGCCCACCGCGGCCAGATAGACCGGGATGCGCGGGCTGATCAGCTTGTTGTGCAGGCGAAATCCGGTACCCCGGCCGCCCGGCAGCGGCACCGTCAGGTGCTCGCCCTGGTGATCGACCTGCCGGCCGTCCAGCCCGGCCCGCACGATCGCCACGTACTCACGGGACATGGCCAGCGGGCGGCCGAACGGCCTGCCGTGCCAGCCCTCGGTGATGAACGCGTTGGAGACGCCCAGCCCCAGCCGGAACCGCCCGCCGGACAGGCCGTCCAGCGTGGCGGCGGTCATCACGGTCATGGCCGGGGTGCGCGCGGGCATCTGGAACACGCCCGAGGCCATGTGGATCCGGGTGGTCCTGGCCGCGATGTACCCCAGCGCGCTGGCCGCGTCGGAGCGGAAGCCCTCCGGCACGAACGCCACCTCGAACCCCAGCCGTTCGGCTTCCACGGCGAGGTCGGCGTCGTCCAGCGGGACATTGATTCCCAGTCGCATGTCGAAGTCCAGCTCTCTCGGCCCTGCTTGTCGCGAGCATCCTGGGCCGCCGGGTTAGAGCCGCGCTGGACCTGCGGCGCGCCGGGCCTTCAGCGAAAAGGGATCAGTACTCCAGCCGGGCGCGACGCCCGGCGCGCTACCTGGTACGGCGGGCGTCGACAACGAAGGGATGACCCCACAAATGCCTCAAGAAGAGACTCAGGTGCTGATCGCCGGCGGCGCTGTCGTCGGACTTTCCGCGGCCCTGTTCTTGGCCTGGCACGGCGTGCCGGCGATGCTTGTGGAGCGCAAACCGAGCACACTGCGCCACCCAAGGGCACGGATGATCAACCCGAGGACCGTCGAGGTCTACCGGTCGCTGGGCATGGAGCGCAGCATACTGGCGGCGCGCTCGCTGAGCGCGGACCTGAGCACCAAGACGATGATCAGGGCCAAGACGCTCGACGACCATGAAGCCCAGTCCTCGCCGATGCGGACCGAGGCCCCCGGCCTCACCGCCGCCACCCCCTGCACCTGGTGCTCCATCGACCAGAACCGGCTGGAGGAGATCGTCGCCGACCACGCCGCCAAATTCGGCGCCGATGTGCGTTACTCCACCGAGCTGGTGGCGTTCGAGCAGGACGGCCAGGGCGTGACGGCCACCCTGCGCGACGCCGACACCGGCGAGGAGCGCCGCGTCCGCGCGCGCTACCTGATCGCCGCCGACGGCATCCGAAGCTCCATCAGGGGACGGCTCGGCATCGGCGTGACCGGTCCCGGCGTACTCCAGAACATCGTCAGCCTCGTCTTCAAGGCCGACCTCAGCGGCCCGTTGCGCGGCCGGGACCTCGGTCTCGGCTACTTCGACCGGCCCAGGAGCGGCACCCGGATGATGCCGCTGGACGGCTCGCGCTGGGTGTTCATCACCCCCTACGACCCGGCCACCACGTCGGCCGACGATCTCGACGACGAATGGTGCACAGAGGCCGTGCGCGCCGCCGTGGGCGTGCCCGACCTGCGGGTGGACGACATCGAGGTGCAGATCGAGCGGACCGGCGCGAAGGTGCTCGGGTACGAGATCGGCGCCCAGCTCGCCGACCGCTACCGCAGCGGCCGGGTGTTCCTGGCCGGGGACGCGGCGCACGCCATGCCGCCGACCGGCGCGCTCGGCGCGGCCACCGGTGTGCAGGACGCCCACAACCTCGCCTGGAAGCTGGCCGCCGTGCTGTCCGGCAAGGCGGGGCCGGGCTTGCTCGACACCTACGAGCAAGAGCGCCACCCGGTCGCCCGGCACACCATCGACTACGCCATGAACACCATGCGCGAGCGGATCAGCGCCGAGGGCGACGGGAAGGCGGTCAGCTACCCGGCGATCATCCTGGGCTACCGGTACCGCTCGGCGGCCGTGCTCCCCGAGGACGGCGACGCGGACGGCCCGCCCGCGCTGGAGCCGGAGCTGCTGGGCGCGCCGGGCACCCGCGCCCCGCACCTCCCGCTCATCCGCGACGGAGCCCGGATATCCGCCCTGGACCTGTTCGGCGCCGGTCCGGTGCTGCTCACCGACGCCGAGGGCGGGGAGGCGTGGCGGCGGGCGGCCGGGCCGGCCGGCGTCGAGGTGCGGGTGATCGGCGGCGGCGAGCTGACCGATCCGGAAGGGCGCTGGCGGCAGGCGTACGGCGTCGGCCCGGGGGGCGCGGTGCTCGTCCGCCCCGACGGCTTCGTCGCCTGGCGCACGCCCGCCCTGCCCGCCGACCCGGCCGCCGAGCTGCGGCAGGTGCTCGCCCGCATTCTCGACCTGGCGTAAGGAAGGGCCATGGAGATCGGACTCGCGCTGCCCACCACGGTGCCGGACGTGTCCGGCCGGGGCCTGCTCGAATGGGCCCGCCGCGCCGAAGGGCTCGGTTTCAGCACGCTCGGCGTGCTGGATCGCGTCGTGTACGGCAACTACGAGCCGCTGCTGTCGCTGGCGGCGGCGGCCGCGGTCACCGAGCGGATCAGGCTGGCCACCACCGTCCTGCTCGCGGCCTGCCGGGACAGCACACTGCTGGCCAAGCAACTGGCGACCCTCGACCACCTGTGCGGCGGCCGGCTGGTGGTCGGCCTGGCCGCCGGGGACCGCCAGGACGACTTCACCGCCACCGGCACGTCGTTCGCCGGCCGGGGCAAGCGGCTCGACGACGCCGTGGCCGAGCTGCGCGCGGCCTGGTCGGGCACGGGTCCGGGGCTCAAGCCGTACGGCCGGCCGCCGCTGCTGATCGGCGGGCACTCGGCCGCGGCCATGCGCCGCTCGGCCCGGTCCGGCGACGGCTGGATCAGCGGCGGAAGTTCCGTCACCCGCTACGCCGACCTGGTCGCCCGGGTGCGCACGGAATGGCGGCGGCAGGGGCGCGCCGAGTCGCCCCGGCTGGTGTCGCTCTGCTACGTCTCCCTCGGCCCGGACGGGCCCAGGCGGGCCGAGAGCTACCTGCGCGGCTACTACGCCTTCGCCGGTGAGAAGGCGGCCCACGTCGTGGCGGGCGTGGCCACCGAGCCGGCCCGGCTGCGCGACCTGGCCCGCGGCTACGCCGAGGCCGGCTGCGACGAACTGATCCTGCTGCCGTGCGCGGCGGACCCGAGACAGGCGGACCTGGTCGCCGCCGCGGTACTGAGCTGAAAGAGGGATAGCGATGCGGGTGCTCTTCACCTCCTGGGCCTGGCCGTCCCACCTGTACGCGATGGTCCCGCTGGCGTGGGCGATGCGCGCGGCCGGGCACGAGGTGCTGGTCGCCGGTCAGCCGTCGCTGGCGGTCGCCGCCGCGCACGCGGGCCTGCCGTACGCGCCCATCGGCTCCGACGTGGACTCGGTGGGCATGGTCCGAGGGTACGCGCTGCCGACCCGGCGCTTCGGCACGCCGGCGGCGGCCCCGTCGAACGGGCGCGGCCCCCGGGCGCTGCGGATGTTCCAGGCCAACGCCGAGGCCATGGCCGATGACCTGGTGGAGCTGGCCCGGGAGTGGCGGCCCCGGCTCATCGTCCACGACCCCACGGCATGGGCGGGCGCGATCGCGGCGGCGGCGATCGGCGTGCCCGCCGTACGGCACCTCTACGGGGTCGACCTCATGCACGCCGCCCGCCCGTTCCTGGCCGAACTGCTGGCCCCGATGGGCGAGCGGCACGGCTTGGAGGATCTCGATCCGCTGGGGGCGGCGACGATCGACCCCTACCCCTCCGATGTCCAGGTGGACGTGGACTATGAGCCGGTGCCCGTCAAGTACGTGCCGTACAACGGGCCCGGCATCACCCCCCGCCTGCGGCCCGCCGCCCGGCCCCGCGTCTGCGTGACGTGGGGGACGACCATCGCCCGCGTCGATCCGGAGCGGTTCCTGGCCGGGGACGTGCTGCGGGCGCTGGCCTCGCCCGAGGTCGAGGTGGTGGCCGCGGTGACCGCGGCGCAGCGCGAATGGCTCGGCCCGGTGCCCGAGGGCGTCCGGGTCGTGCAGGACGCGCCGCTGCACGCGGTACTGCCCGGCTGTGACCTGCTGGTCGCGCACGGCGGCGCGGGCACCTCGCTGACCGGCATGGCCGCCGGGCTGCCGCAACTCCTGGTCCCCCAGCTTCCCGACCACGAGGCCCACGCCACCCGGCTGGCACGGGCCGGCGCGGCCGTCCTGCTGCCCGTGGACCAGGCGAGCCCCGCCGAGCTCCGCGAGCAGGCGCTGGGCCTGCTGCACGACGCCCGCGCCGGGGCGGCGGCGGCCAGGCTGCGCGAGGAGATCGCCGCGCGGCCCGCGCCCGCCGACGTGGTGCCGCTGCTGGAGGAGGTCGCCGGCGCGTTCAGCGCTCGTCCACCGGGGCTCCACTGAACCGGAGCAGCCTGCGGGCATGCGTATCCTCATCTCCACCATCGCCACAGCGGCCCACTTCTACCCCGTCGTGCCCTTCGCCTGGGCCCTGCGCTGCGCGGGGCACGACGTACGGGTGGCCTGCGAACCCGGCTTCACCGCCACCGTCGCGGCCACCGGCCTGCCCGCAGTCGCCGTCGGCCAGGACGTCGACCTGCGCACGTTCTGGAAGGACGTCCCCCTCGACCTGGCCTCCGGCGACGAGCACCTGCGGGTGCGGATGAACCGGTCGATGGTCATGTTCACCGGCATCGCCGCGGCGGCGGCCGGCGACCTGATCGACTTCGCCCGCGCCTGGCGGCCCGACGCCGTGGTCTTCGAGGCGCGCGGCTACGCCGGTCTGGTCGCCGCGCACGCCGTGGGCGTCCCGGCCGTCCGGCACACCTGGGGCATCGACACCAACTACGTACGCCGTGACTTCGACCGGCCGTACGTGGAGGAGCTGTGCGCCAAGTTCGGCCTGACCGGCGTGGACCCGCTGGGCGACCTCACCCTGACGCCCTGCCCGCCCGGCCTCGCCGGAGACGACGACGTCAACCGCGTCTTCCTGCGCTACGTGCCCTTCAACGGCCCGGGTGTGCAGCCGCCGTGGGCGGCCGGGACGCCGGCCCTGCCGCGCGTCTGCGTCACCTGGGGGCACATGTTCTCGCAGATCACCGACAACCTGCACCCGATCAACCTGGCCGTCGAGGGGCTGCGCGACCTGCCCGTGGAGGTCGTGGCGGCCATCGCGCCAGGCCAGCGCGGGCTGCTGCCCGGCGACCTGCCGCCGAACGTGCGGGTCGCCGAGTCGGTGCCGCTGAACCTGCTGCTGCCGTCCTGCTCGGCCGTGCTGAACGGCGGCGGGGCCGGCACGCTGATGACCGCGCTGACCGCCGGCGTGCCGATGATCATCGTGCCGTCGCACACCGACGAGCCGGAGTACGCCGAGCGCATGTCCGCCGCCGGGGCCGCCGTCCACCTGGACTACCGCGGACTGGACGCCGGCACATTCCGCACGGCCACCGAAAAGACACTGGCGGCCCCCTCCTTCAAGGAGGGGGCCGCCAGGCTGGCCGCGGAGAACGCGGCGCTGCCCTCGCCGGCCGACCTCGCGGCCGGCCTGGGCAAGGTCCTCGCCCAGGCCGGCCGCGGCTGACCATCCGAGGCCACCGCCGGGACCTTGGTCAGGTCCCGCCGGTGACCTCGACGATCGTGCCGGTGATGTTCCCGTTGGCGGCCGAGCCCAGGAACACGATGGCCCTGGCCACCTCCTCAGGCGTGGTGAGGCGGCCCGTCGCCGCCGAGGCGGCCATCTTCTCGATCATTCGCGCGGGCAGCGCGCGGCGCATGGTGTCGGTCTCGGTCGTCCCTGGCGAGACCACGACGCTCAGGATGCCGCTCTCCCCGGCCTCGCGCGCCAGCGTACGGCTGAACGCCTGGAGCCCCGCCTTGCTGGCGATGAACGCCTCCTCCCCCGGAATGCCCGAGCGCACCACCGCGGCCGAGACGAAGATGAACCGCCCCCAGCCGCGCGACTTCATCGACGGAAGGACCGCCTGGACGGTGTGGAAGGCCCCCTCCAGCTCCGCGCGGAGCTGGCCCTGCCACTCCTCCACAGGGACGTCCTCGAAGGCCCGGAACGGCATGCGTGGCCCCGACCACGGTGAGGCGTTGGCGACGAGTACGTCCACCCCGCCGTACGCGTCGATGACGGCGTCCACCGCGGCCCTGATGCTGCCGGGGTCGGCCAGGTCGTACTGCGTGGCGAAGGCGGTGCCACCCGCCTGCTCGATCTCGGTGACCGCGCTTTGCGCGCCGTCCTTGTTCCCCCGGTAGGTCAGGGCCACCCTGGCCCCCTCGTCCGCGAACAGGCGGGCGGTCGCCTGTCCGATGCCACTGCTCGCGCCGGTCACGAGCACGCTCTTTCCGCTGAGCCCAAGTTCCATCGGTCACTCCCTTGTTCTGCCGCCTGGCGGGAGCCGGCCCGCCGGGACGCCCATGCTGATGAGAGCCGCTGGAGTTTGGCCTGAGGCTCGCTGGCCGCCGCTCGCCGCGCGGTCGACTCGGGCATGCGGCACTGCTCCAGCGTTGGTGGAGCGATTCTTCAGCCACTGAGACCAGCTTCTCCTGTCGGCGGCCCGTCGCGGATCGGGCCGCCCGGCGAATCCGGAGGTGGGATCAGATGGCAATGGCGGTCATGCGCGACGAGGCGGCCGCTGCGGTGTTCGAGCTGTCCACGGGCGTCCACGGCAGCGCGGTCGTGCGCGCCGCGGTACAGCTCGGCCTGCCCGACGCCGTGGGGGACGAACCGACCACCCTGGCGGCGCTCGCGTCGGCGTCCGGGGCGCGGCCGGACACGCTCAGGCGGTTCCTGAGCCTGCTCACCACGTTCGGGATCTTCGCCGAGGTGGCCGGTAACCGCTACGAGCACACGCCCGCCTCGCGGGCGCTGCGTTCGGACGCGCCGGACGGTCCCGCCCACGTCATCCGCCTCGGCGGTGACTGGAACTGGATCCTGTGGGGCCTGCTCGCCCACTCCGTCAGGAGCGGCGAATGCGCCTTCCAGGCGCACTACGGCATGGACATCTTCTCCTTCTTCGCCCAGGACCAGAAGGCCGCCGAGGCGTTCCATCGCGGCCTGGCGATCGTGGCCAGGCGGGAGGACCCGCTGGTCGCGGACGCGCTGTCGGTCAAGGGCGGCGAGTGCGTGGTCGAGCTGGCCGGCGGCAGCGGCAGCCTGCTGCGGGCGGTGCTGGAACGCCACCCGTACGTCACCGGCGTCCTGGTCGAGACCGAGCAGGCGCTGGCGACCCTGGACCCGGCGCTGCGCCAGGCGCCCCTGGCCTCGCGGTTCCGCGCCCTCCCCGGCGACTGCCACGTCAGGGCGCCCGGCGGCGACGTCTACCTGATCAAACAGACGCTGCACATGTGGGACGACGAGACCTGCGTGCGCGTCCTGGCCAACTGCCGGCGGGCCGCCCCGCCCGGCGCCCGCGTGGTCGTCGTGGAGCAGTTGCTCTCCGACGGTCCGGCCGAGCGCCGCGGCCGGCTGATGGACCTGCACATGCTCCTGGTCGCGGGCGGCAAGGAGCGCACCGAGCAGGAGTTCGCCGAACTGTTCCAGCGGGCCGGCCTCGTCTTCGCCGGCGTGCGCGGGCAGGCGGGCGACCTGCGGCTGATCGAGGGCGAAACACCCGAGTCATGACCCCATCTTCCGGAAGGAGCCTCATGGCAACCGACACATCCATCGGCACCCCGGCCGACATCTTCCGCCTGGGCAGCATGTACGCGATGTCCAAGGTGGTGCTCACCGCCGTCGAGATCGACCTGTTCACCGCGCTCAAGGACGGCCCGGCCACCGCGGCCGAGCTGTGCGACCGGCTGGGCCTGCACCCGCGGGCCACCGGGCAGTGGCTGGACGTCCTGGTCACCACCGGCCTGCTGCGGCGCGAGAACGGCCGGTACGGCAACGGCCCGGCGGCGGCCCGCTTCCTGGTCAAGGGCGCCCCGGCGTACGTCGGCGGCTTCCTGTCCCGCTCCGGCGAGATGCTGTACCCGGCCTGGGGCCGCTTCACCGACACCCTGCGCACCGGCGCCCCGCAGGCCAACGACGGCGACTTCCGCGCTCTCGTGGACGACCCGGCCTTCCTGGACCGCTTCCTGACCATGATGGACTCGCTCAGCGGCCATCTCGGCCCGGAGCTGGCCAAGGTCCACGACTGGACGGCCTGCGACTCGGTGGCCGACATCGGCGGGGCCCGCGGCAACCTGATGTCCCACCTGGTCAGGGCGCACAACCACCTCAAGGGCATGGTCTTCGACCTGCCCCAGATGGAGCCCCGGTTCGACGCGCACCTGGCCGCGCTCGGGCTAACCGGCCGGGCCGCCTTCGTGCCCGGCGACTTCTTCAAGGACCCGCTCCCCCAGGCCGACGCGCTGATCATGGGCCACGTCCTGCACGACTGGGCCGAGGACGAGCGGCGGATGCTCATCGGCAAGGCGCATGCGGCGCTGGCCCCCGGCGGGCAACTGCTGATCTACGACCGGATGATCGACGAGGAGCCCGCCGACGCGGACAACCTGCTGGTCAGCCTGCACATGATCCTCACCACGACGGACGGGACCGAGTACACGGCCGGCGAGTGCCAGGCATGGCTGCGCGAGGCGGGCTTCAAGGAGATCGCCGTCAAGCCGCTGGGTCGGACCGACACCCTCGTCATCGCCACCAAGTAGGAGTACACCGTGCACCGAACCCTCATCGTCGCGCACATGGAGGCTTCGCACGCCGACGCCATCGCGCGGATCTTCGCCGAGTCCGACGCCACGGACCTCCCGCACCTGGTCGGCGTCTCCCGCCGCACCCTGTTCCGCTTCCACGACCTGTACTTCCACCTCGTCGAGGCGGACGAGGACATCAAGCCCAGCCTGGACAAGGCCCGCGAGCACCCGCTCTACCTGGACGTCAGCCGGCGGCTGTCGGAGCACGTCAGCCCGTACGACCCCAACTGGCGCGAGCCGAAGGACGCCATGGCCGTCCCCTTCTACACCTGGGAGAGCCGATGACCGAGACGAGCGCCGGGCACAAGATCGTCCACATCGACGACGTCGAGCCCAACCGCCGCCGCGGCGGTGACCTGCGGGTGCTGCTCAGCCCCAAGACGGTGGGCTCCACCACCGGCTTCATGGGCGTGACGCTGCTCGAACCGGGCGACTTCGTGGCCGAGCACTACCACCCCTACTCCGACGAGTACATGTACGTCGCGCGGGGCACGATCGTGGCCCGGCTGGACGGCGAGGACATCGAGATGCGCGCCGGCCAGGGCGTGCTGGCGCCGAAGTTCACCCGGCACCGGGTGGAGAACATCGGCACCGAGCCCGCGCAGATCGTCTTCCACCTGTGCCCGCTGGCCCCCCGCCCCGAACTCGGGCACGTCGACACAGAAGAACGATCGGGAGAGTCCTGATGCGAAACGCCCGCGTCGTGGTCACCGGGATCGGCGTCGTCGCTCCCGGTGACCCGGGCACCAAGGCGTTCTGGGAGATGCTGACGGCCGGCCGTACGGCGACCCGCACGATCACCTTCTTCGACCCCTCCGGCTTCCGCTCGCGGATGGCCGCCGAGTGCGACTTCGACCCGTCCGCCGAGGGGCTCTCGCCCCGCGAGATCCGGCGGATGGACCGGGCCGCGCAGCTCGGCGTGGTCGCCGCCCGGGAGGCGTGGGCCGACAGCGGGCTGGGCCAGGAGGTCGCGCCGGAACGCCTGAGCGTCAGCCTGGGCAGCGCGGTGGGCAGCACGATGAGCCTGGAGGAGGAGTACGTCGTGCTGAGCGACGGCGGCCGGCGGTGGCTGGTGGACCACGACTACGGCACGCCGCACCTGTACGGCTTCATGGCCCCCAGCACCCTGGCCGCCGAGGTGGCCTGGAGCTGCGGGGCCGAGGGACGGGTCGGCGTGGTCTCCACCGGCTGCACCTCGGGCCTGGACGCCGTGGGCCTCGGGGCCGGGCTGATCAGGGAGGGCAGCGCCGACGTGGTGATCGCCGGGGCGACCGACGCGCCGCTGTCGCCGATCACCGCGGCCTGCTTCGACGCGATCAGGGCCACCTCCCCCAACAACGA
>NZ_POUA01000469.1 GCF_003236385.1 Spongiactinospora gelatinilytica | reverse complement strand
GCCCTGTAAGGCCCCGCCTCCGGCGGGCAATGGCCTTCGCTTCGCTCAGCCCGTCCTTCCTAGGACCGGGCTTCGCCCGGTATCACGCTCAGGTATCTCCCTGGTGCCGGGCTCCTGTACGGCGGAGCTTAGTAGACCCCGCCCGCCGTGCTCAGTCACGCCCCGGTGCCCGGTGTTTCGCATACGCCCTGGCCACCCGCCGTTCCAAGCACCAGCTGAACCGGCGTCCAAGGGGGGCGGCGCCTCGCCCAGGAGATGCTGGAGATCGCCGACCCCTACACACTGCCCAAGCTGAAGTCGATCGTCGGAAGCATCCGGGGCCATGAGACCGGACGGCATCACCCCAGCGCCGACGTGTATCGCCCACTGTACGCCCGGATCATCGTCACCACGATCGAGCTGGTCGTCCACCAGATCACCGCGGCGCACGACTCGACCGAGCAGCCCATCGCCCGGGCCCGCTTCGAGGACGAACTGGTCGCGATGTTCACCCGCTACCTGACCGCCGCCCCGCCCGCCATGAACGGCACAAGCGCGCATGGGACACTGACGGTATGACCGACCCGCAGGTGACGTATGACGACGTTGTCGCCGCCAGGGAGTTGCTGGCCGATGTCGTGGTGGAGACACCGGTGTTGCACTCGCGCATCCTGTCCGAGGCGGTCGGCGGCCCGGTCCACCTGAAATGTGAGAACCTCCAGCGGGCCGGGTCGTTCAAGGTGCGCGGGGCGTATGTGCGGATCGCGCGGCTGACCGACGAGGAGAAGGCCAGGGGAGTGGTCGCGGCCAGCGCCGGCAACCACGCCCAGGGGGTGGCGCTCGGGGCCGGGCTGGTCGGGGCCAAGTCCACCGTCTACATGCCCGAGGGCGCGCCGCTGCCCAAGGTGGCCGCCACCCGCGCCTACGGGGCCGACGTCGTGTTCGCCGGGCAGACCGTCGATGTGGCGCTGGAGGCGGCCAGGGAGCACGCCGAGCAGACCGGGGCGGTGTTCATCCACCCTTTCGACCACCCCGACGTGGTGGCCGGGCAGGGCACCATCGGGCTGGAGATCATCGAGCAACTGCCCGAGGTCGGCACGATCGTGGTGCCGGTCGGCGGCGGCGGGCTGGCCGCCGGGATGGCGCTGGCGGTCAAGTCGCTGCGGCCCGGGGTGCGGATCGTGGGGGTGCAGGCCGAGCGGGCCGCCGCGTTCCCGGCCTCGCTGGCCGCCGGGCGGCCGGTGATGGTCGAGCCCGCCTCCACGGTGGCCGACGGGATCGCCGTCGGACGGCCCGGTGACCTGCCCTTCGAGCTGATCCACTACCTGGTGGACAGGGTGGTGACGGTCACCGAGGAGGAGCTGTCCCAGGCGCTGGTGCTGATGCTGGAACGCGGCAAGCTGGTCGTCGAGCCCGCCGGCGTGGCCGGGGTGGCGGCGCTGCTGGCCCGGCCGCACGCCTTCGAGCCGCCCGTGGTCGCCCTGCTGTCCGGCGGCAACATCGACCCGCTGCTGCTGGCCAAGGTACTCCGGCACGGCCTGGCCGCCGCCGGCCGGTACCTGGCCTTCCGCATCCGCCTGGCCGACCGCCCGGGCGCGCTGGCCACCCTGCTGGGCAGGCTGGCCGACCTCGGCGCCAACGTGCTCGACGTGGTACACGAGCGGGTCGGCGTGCGGCTGCACCTGGACGAGGTCGAGGTGCTGCTGCAACTGGAGACCAAGGGCCCGGGCCACTGCGAGGAGGTACTGGGCGCGCTGCGCCGGGACGGCTACAAGCTGATCTTCGGCTGAGTCACCAACTGGCAGGCCGCTGCGGGGTGAACAGCCACGCCTGGAACAGCCCGTCGAGTTGCTTGCCCGACCGCTCCTCCGCCATCGCGATGAACTCGTCGGTGGTCACCGCGCCGTACTTGTACCGGGCGGTGTAGGCGCGCAGCAGGTCGAAGAACGTCTTGTCGCCGATCCGCTGCCGCAGCGCGTGCAGGGTCATCCCGCCGCGCGTGTAGACCGAGTTGTTGAACAGGTCGTCAGGTCTGGCCTTGCCCGGAGGGTACTCCCACATCGGGCTCTCCAGGCTGCCGTAGTGGCGCTGGAAGATCTGCTCGGCGGTCTCCTCGCCCTTGTGCTCCGACCACAGCCACTCGGCGTAGGTGGCGAACCCCTCGTTCAGCCACAGCTCCTGCCAGCGCTTGATGCTCAGGCTGTTGCCGAACCACTGGTGGGCCAGCTCGTGCGCGATGATCCCCTCGTCGGGGTCGAACCCCCCGTACATCGGCTTGGTCTGGTTCTCCAGCGCGTAACCGGCCGCGTAGTCGTCCACGACGCCGCCCGTCGAACCGAACGGGTAGGGCCCGAACACCGTGCTCCAGTAGTCGGTGATCTTCCCGGAGAGCGTGTAGAGGTCGTTCAGGGCGGAGGCGTACTCGGGGTCGGCGGCGGCCAGGTTGGGCAGGCCCGCCGCGGTACGGCCCTCGCGTAGCTGGAACTTGCCGAGCGTCATCGTGGCCAGGTAGGTGACCATCGGGTGCCGCTCCCGCCACACGAACGTGGTCTTGCCGCCGGACTCCCGCGGCCGGCCCGCCATCTCGCCGTTGGCCAGCGCGGTCACGCCCTTGGGGACGGTGATCTCGAAGTCGAAGGTGGCCTTGTCGGCCGGGTGGTCGTTGGCCGGGAACCACGTCTTCGCGCCGTTGGGCTGGCAGGTCACGAACGCGCCGTCGGCGGTCGGGATGAACCCGTAGACGCCCAGGTTGTCGGCGTCGCGGATCGGCTCGGGCCGCCCGCCGTACGCCACCCGGACCGCGAACGGCCGGCCCGCCGCCAGCGTCTTCGCGGGGGTGACGGTCAGCTCGTGGCCCTCCCTGCTGAAGGCCGCGGGCGCGCCGTCCACCTTGATCGTGCGCACGTCGAGCCCGGTCAGGTCGAGGTTGAACCGCGAGAGGTCCTGGAGGGCCGTGGCGTCGATGGACGCCACGGCGTCCAGCCGCTTGGCGGCCGGCTCGTAGCCGAGCTTCAGCCGGTAGTGCCGGACGTCGTAGCCGCCGTTGCCGTCCTTGGGGAAGTCGGGGTCGCCGATGCCGGCCGCCCCCGCCGTGCCCGGGGCGGTCGACGCCGGCTTGGAACTCGGCCCCGCCCCGCCGTCCCCGCTTTCGCCGCTGGAGGCCGTGCAGGCGGTGGAGGCGATCAAACTGAAAATCGTCGTGGACGCCAGAGCGAGCCGGCCGATGTCGCGCATGGACCTCTTTTCCCGGGTGCCGATGGCCCGGGGATGAGCCCCGGGCCGTTGAGTGGCAGCCTACGGGAGGTGCGCCGATGGCTCGCAGTGACGCGCCCGTCACAGATTGCCGCGCAGCTCCTGCTCGCGCTCGATGGCCTCGAACAGGGCCTTGAAGTTGCCCTTGCCGAACCCGCTCGACCCGTGCCGCTCGATCAGCTCGAAGAAGACCGTGGGACGGTCCTGGACCGGCTTGGTGAAGATCTGGAGCAGGTAGCCGTCCTCGTCGCGGTCGACCAGGATGCGGCGCTCGCGCAGTTCCTCGACGGGCACGCGGACCTCGCCGATGCGGGCGCGCAGCTCGGGGTCTTCGTAGTAGGAGTCGGGGGTGTCCAGGAACTCGACGCCGGCGGCCCGCATGTGGTCCACCGCCGCCAGGATGTCGCCGGTGGTCAGCGCGATGTGCTGGACCCCGGGCCCGCCGTAGAACTCCAGGTACTCGTCGATCTGTGACTTGCGCTTGGAGACCGCGGGCTCGTTCAGCGGGAACTTGACCTTCCTGGTGCCGTCCGCGACGACCTTGGACATCAGCGCCGAGTAGTCGGTGGCGATGTCGTCGCCGATGAACTCCGCCATGTTGGTGAAGCCCATGACGCGGTGGTAGAACTCGACCCACTCGTCCATCCGGCCGAGCTCGACGTTGCCGACGCAGTGGTCGACCGCCTCGAAGTACGGCGCGGCGCGCGGGGCGACGATGGGCTCGGCGGCGACGTAGCCCGGCAGGTACGGGCCGCTGTACTCGGCGCGGCCGACCAGGGTGTGGCGGGTGTCGCCGTAGGTCGCGATGGCCGCCAGGGTCACCTTCCCATCCTCGTCGGAGATCGTGTACGGCTCCACCAGGCCGGTCGCGCCCTTGGAGACCGCGTGCCGGTAGGCGGCCTCGACGTCGGGCACGTCCAAGGCGAGGTCGATCACTCCGTCGCCGTGCTCGGCGACGTGCTTGGCCAGGTCGGTGCCCGCGCGTACCGGAGCGCGCAGCTCGAAGCGGGCGGTGCCCGAGGTCAGCACGTAGGCGGTCTCGTCCCTGCTGCCGTTCTCAGGTCCCCGATACGCCTCTAGGCGCATCCCGAAAGCGGTCGAGTAGTAGTGGGCGGCCTGCTTCGCGTTGCCGACGGCGAAGACGACGGAGTCCATGCCGTTCACGGGAAAGTTGTCGCTCATAGCAGCCACTGTCGATTTCACTGGCCTGGTTGCGCAACACTTACTTGAATCAGTGGACAATGTGCTCAATGTACGGCACATGACGGCAAGGAACGCTGTGCACCATGACGATCGACGCACTCGACGCGCGGATCATCGCCCTGTTCGCCGCCGAGCCGAAACTGGGCGTGCTGGAGTGCTCCCGGCGGCTCGGAGTGGCCCGGGGGACGGTCCAGGCCCGGCTGGACCGGATGGCCGCCCGCGGGGTCATCACCGGCTTCGGCCCGGAGGTGAGCCCGGCGGCGCTCGGCTATGTGGTGACCGCCTTCGTGACGCTCCAGATCCGGCAGATCGGCGGGCGCGCCTCGGTGGCCGACCGGCTGGCGGCGATCCCCGAAGTGCTCGAAGCGCACACCATCACCGGCAGCGGTGACATGCTGTGCCGGGTGGTGGCGCGCGGCAACGCCGACCTGCAACGCGTCATCGACCTCATCGTGGAGGTGGGGGGCGTGGTCCGGACCTCCTCGGTGATCGCGCTTGACACCCCGATTCCGCACCGGGTGATGCCGTTGGTGACCGATGCCCCCCGGCATGGCGCCACGGGGACGTAAAGTCATGGGGGTAAGGCACGGGCATTGTTATAGATCATTTACCC
>NZ_POUA01000468.1 GCF_003236385.1 Spongiactinospora gelatinilytica | reverse complement strand
GCCCCACACCCGGCCGGCACGCCGCCGCGGCGGCCGTATCCGAGGTGGCGGGAGGGATGCCGAGGGTGGCCGCCGCCGCGAAGGCCAGCAGGGCGGTCATCGTCGCCTTCGCCGCGGGCCGGGCCGCTCGGCCCAGGGGACGCCGCCGGCCGGGGCGTTTCGGTGGGGCGGGCGAAGCCGCCCGTACTCCTGCGTCCGCCGCTGCGGGTCTCGGGAGGCTCATGCCACGATGGTTTCCGGGAAACCGGACACCCGGCCCACGGCCATATGAAATCCCCGTGACGGTCCGGGGTCGTGTCATGGCACGGAGCTGACGTGTCAGGATATGACAATGACGACAGCGGTTGCCCCCTCGGCCGATCTGGCCGATCTAACCTTCTGGCGCAGGCCGCCGGCCGCCCGGCACGAGGCGTTCGCCCGGCTGCGGCAGCTTGAACACCCCGTGTTCTTCGCCGAGCGCCGGGTGCCGCTGCTGCGGTCCGGCGCAGGGTTCTACGCGCTGGTCAGGCACTGCGACGTGGTCGAGGCGTCGCGCAACGCGAAGGTGTTCTCCAGCGAGCCCGCCGTCACCAACCCCGAGCCGCCCGGCTGGGTCAAACACGTCTTCGGCGAATCCATGGTGAACATGGACGACCCCCGGCACGCCCGGCTGCGGCGGATCGTCTCACGGGCGTTCAGCCCGAAGATGCTCGCGGGCCTGCAAGGCGACATCGACCGGGCCGCCGCGCGCATCGTGGACGACGTCATCGCCGAGGGCCCGCGCGACTTCGTCCCCCAGGTCGCCGCCAAGCTCCCGATCCACGTCATCTGCGACATGATGGGCATCCCCGGCGACATGCGGGCCAAGGTCCACGACCACGTGGACGTCTCCACCGCCTACACCGGCGTGCGCCCCAGCCTGCTGCGCTCGGCCCGGATGGCCGGGCGCAACATGTTCGCCCTGCTCGCGCTGCAACGGCTGGTGATCAGGCTGGGCCGGGAGCGCGCCGCCGCGCCCGCGGGCGACCTGGTCTCCGCCCTGGTCACGGCCAACGTCGACGGCGAGCGGCTGACCTGGCGGGAGCTCGGGTCCTTTTTCGCGCTGCTGCTGGTGGCGGGCAACGAGACCGCGCGCAACACCATGGCGCACGGCATCAAGCTGCTCACCGACCACCCTGAGCAGCGCGAGCTGCTGACCGCCGACTTCGACGGCCGCATCGGCGGGGCCATCGAGGAGATGGTCCGCCACGTGTCCCCGATCATGCAGTTCCGGCGTACCGTGACCCAGGACTACGACCTGCGCGGCCTGCACCTGAAGCCGGGCGACAAGGTCGTGCTCTTCTACGGTTCGGCCAACCGCGACGAGACCGTCTTTCCCGACCCCGACCGGTTCGACATCACCCGCAAGCCCAATCCGCACGTCGGCTTCGGCGGCCCCGGCCCGCACTTCTGCCTCGGCGCCAACCTGGCCAGACAGGAGATCAGGACGATGTTCCGCGAGCTGCTGACCCGCCTGCCCGGCCTGCGCGCGGCCGGCGAGCCCGAGCTGCTGCTGTCCAACTTCGACAACAGCGTCAGGTCCCAGGGGTTCGCCTTCTAGCCGCGGGGCGCGACTCGCACTCCTCCTCCAGCGGCGGCGCGTCGATCGCGCAGTGCGTGTGCCGCTCGGGCTCGGGCGCCGCCGGATCGGCCAGTACGTTGCCGCGGATCGCCACGAAGGTGATCAGGCCCGCGGCGGCCATCAGCCCGGCGGAGACCAGCATGGTCGTGTGGAACCCCGCGGTGAACCGGGCGGGGTCGGTGTAGGCGGCTCCGGTGAGGCCGGCCAGGGGCGGGAGGGCGGCCACGGCCAGCAGCCCGCCGGTCCGCGCCACGGCGTTGTTGATCCCGCTGGCCACCCCCGCGTATCGCTCCTCGGCCGAGGCCAGCACCGTCGCGGTCAGCGGCGCGACCGTGGCCGACAGCCCGAGGCCGAAGAGCGTGACGGCGGGCAGCACGTCCCGCCAGTACGACGTCCCCGGCCCGATGGTGCTCATCATCGCCAGCGCCCCGGCGCAGGCCAGGATGCCCGCGGTCATCGGCGCGCGCGGCCCGATCCGCTTGGCCAGCTCGCCCGCGTGCGCGGACAGCAGCAGCATCAGCACGGTCAGCGGCAACATGGAGGTGCCCGCGGCGATCGGGGAGAACCCCGCGGAGACCTGGAGCTGCACCACCAGCAGGAACATCACCACGCTCAGCGCCGCGTACATCACCAGTGTCACCAGGTTGATCGAGGTGAACACCCGGGAGGCGAAGATCCCCACCGGCACCAGCGCGCGCGGCGAGCGGCGGATCTCCAGCCAGACGAACGCCGCGCCCAGCGCCACGCCGGCCACCAGCGAGAGCCTGCCCGTGTCCGGCTCGATCAGACCATAGGTCACCCCGGCCAGGGCCAGCGCGGCGAGCGCCGCGCCCAGCACGTCGAAGCGGCCGCCGGCTGAGGTGTCGCGGGTCTCCGGCACGTGCCGTACCGCCACCGCGATCACCGCCGCCGCCACCGGCAGGTTGATCAGGAACACCCAGCGCCAGCCCGCCGTCTCCACCAGCCAGCCGCCGAGCAGCGGCCCCACCGCCGCGGCCACGCCGCCGAGCCCGGACCACGCGCCCACCGCGCGCGGCCGGTCGCCCCTGGCGAAGGACGCCTGGATGATCGCCAGCGACCCCGGCGTGAGCAGCGCGCCGCCGACGCCCTGCAGGGCCCGCGCGAGCACCAGGACCTCGATGTTCGGGGCGATCCCGCACGCGGCCGACGCCAGCGCGAACCAGACGACGCCGATGAGGAAGATCTTGCGCCTGCCGTACCGGTCGCCGAGCGAGCCGCCGAGCAGGATGAGACCGGCGAGGGTGAGGGTGTAGGCGTTGACCGTCCACTGCAGGCCCGCCATGTCGGCCCCGAGCGCCCGCCCGAGCGCGGGCAGCGCGACGTTGACCACCGTGCCGTCGAGCAGCGCCATCCCCGAGGCCAGGACCGTGGTGAACAGCACCCAGCGGCCTGCGGCCGTGCCCAGGCGAAGGTGTCCGTCGCCCGTCTCTCGCTCGCTCATACCGTCATCATCGCTTTTGGGGCACGTCTGCATTCCAGACGGGGGTCTGTCCGAAACCTGTGCCCTCCGCGCGCCTTTCGAAAACCGTGACGGCCTCGCCGTGCGATAACCGGAACGTGCAGAGAATGTTCCGCAGGCGGCGGGAGCCGCCCCCGGTGGGCCCCGGCAGCGACGACGGCGACCTGCTGGCGGCCGTGGCCGCCGGGCAGATGGAGGCGCTGTGCGTGCTGCACCGCAGGCACGCGCCCTGGCTCCGGGCACGCCTGTCCCGCCGCTGCGCCGACGCCGATGTGGTCGACGACGGGCCAAGCCCGGCTGAGGGAGGAACTCGCATGACAGGCGCGGACTGGCACGTACCGCCGGACCTGATGGAGCGCTACGCCGCGGGCCGCCTGGACCCGGCGCTGGTGATGTCGGCGGAGGCCCACGTGGGCGGGTGCGCCCGCTGCCGCGCGGGCGTGCCGTACGACGAGGAGTGGCTGGCCGGTGGCTGGGACCGGCTGCTGGACGAGGTGGACCGGCCCCGGCCGCGCGCGGCCGAGCGGCTGCCGGGCGCGGTGGGCGTACCCGAGCACCTGGCCAGGCTGCTCACCGCCACACCGGCGCTGTCCAGAGCGGGGCTGACCGCCGTGGCGATCGTGCTGGCGCTCGGCGCCACCGCGGGCAAATTCGAGCCCGTCGGCCCTGTGGTGCTGCTGGCGTTCCTGGTGGCGGCCCCGATCGTGCCGGTCGCCGGGATCGCCCTGGCGTACGGCAGGCACGTCGACCCGGTTCACGAACTTCAGGCGGCCACCCCGATGGCGGGCCCGAGGCTGCTGTTCATCCGGGCGGGCGCGGTGCTGGTCACCGCGGTCGCGATGACCGGCGCGGCGACGCCGCTGCTCCCCGGCACTCCCGGCCAGGCCACCGCCTGGCTGCTGCCCGCGCTGGCGCTGAGCGCCGCCACCCTGCTGCTGTCGGCCAGGCTGCCGACGACACTGGCCGCCGGGCTGCCCGGCGCGCTCTGGCTCGGCGTGGTGGTCCCGATGGTGGTCGCGGGCGGCGACCGCCTCCTCCCCTTCACCCCCGCGGCCCAGGCCCTGTACGGCATCGCCGCGGTCCTTTTCGCTTTCGGCTACGCGCGGCACCGCCGCCTGAGTTCAGGATCGACTGGCTGCCCGCGGCGCTGGCCGTGCCGCTGGGGGTGACGTCGTCGCGCTGGCCGGCCCGGGCGAGGACCTCGATCCGGCGACCGCCGTGCTCGTACTGCGCCCGGCCATGCTGCTGATCGCCACCACCGGCGGGTTCGCGCTGGTGGACGCCATGGCGCCGAGCATCGGCGCGGTGCCGGTGGCCCGCTGGGCGCGGCAGTGGCTGCGCACGCTGCTGATCCTCACGGTGCTGGCCGCCGGCTGGGGCGTGGTCGTGGCGGTGGCATCCACACGGCTGGCGGATGGCGCGTCGCTCCCGGTCGCCGGGCTGGCGGCCGAGGCGGTGACATGCGCCCTGTGCGGCCTCGCCGGGGCGGCGGTCGCGGTACGGCACGCCGGGGGCCGGCCCGCCGCGCTGGCGGGGGCGGCGACGATCGGCGCGCTGGGCGTCGCGTCGCCGTTCCTCTCCGGCGACCTGTGGCCATGGCCGCTGCCCGGTGCGGCGAGCTGGGACGCGGTGCACCAGCGCTGGCTGGTGGCCACGGTGGTGCCGCTGGGCGTACTGCTGGCCGCACATCGTGACCTGCGCGGCGGGCGGGTGAGGCCTAGGGCGTGGCGAGCGCCCGCAGCACGAACCCGCTGATCGTCTCCTCGGCCTGTTCGACGGTCACCTCGCCGCTGAGCAGCGGCAGCCGCTCGGCCCCGATCAGCGCGAGGATCATGCGGGCGGTCTGCCGCGCGGGACCGGCGCGGAAGTGGCCGGAGGCGGTGCCGCTCTCGATGATGCCGACCAGGATGTCCTGCATCGGCGCCACGTGGTCGGCCAGCCGCTGGTAGGCGTCGATGCAGGACATCCTGGTC
>NZ_POUA01000467.1 GCF_003236385.1 Spongiactinospora gelatinilytica | reverse complement strand
GCCTTCGGGGGCGGGCGGCGGGGCCTCCTGGGAGGCGCACGCCAGCTCATACCGCCCCGGGGTGTGCAGCGCGAAGCCGACGTAGTCCAGCCCGAAGGCGTGCAGCCGCATCGCCGGGAGCCGGGCCGGGTCGCCTTCCGCCGCAATGGTGCCGAGGCGGTGGAGGATGGCGCGGGCGAGGCGGTGGCGAGCCTGCTCGGCGACGGTGAGCACGAGCGCCCGCAGGTCCGCGAAGTGCCGGTAGGCGGCGTTGGGGCTGACCCCTACCGCCCGGGTCACCTCACGCGGCCCCAGTGCCCCGGCCCCCTTGTGCCGGGCGAGGTCCAGACCGGCCTCGATCAGCGCCGATCGCAGGTTGCCGTGGTGGTAAGTGAGCGCGCTGCGGGGCGCGGCGGTCCTGGCCCGCCGGCCGGCGGGATGATCGCCGGTCGGCCATGACATTCGTCCAAGACGCGGGCGCGGTGCCGCGGTGACAGTGGGGCATGAGCCACAGCATCGTGTACAACGCCTTTTCGGCGCTCGCCGGCAACGACCCCGAGCGGATCTCCGCGCTCTTCACCGAGGACGCCGAATGGCTCTCGCCCCCGGGCAATGCCACCGCCGTGGCGCTGAAGGCCACCGATCACATGGTGGGCAGGGCGGCGATCGTGCGTTTCTTCAGCGAAGACTTCCCTCGGTTGTACGCGCGTGATGTCGTGGTCACCCTCCATGAAATTCACGCCGCGGGTGAGCGGGTGGTCCTGGAGGCGACCATGACCGCGACGCTGCCCGATGGCGGGCACTACGCCGACGATCACTGCTTCGTCCTGGAACTGCGGGGCGAGCCGATCCACCGGGTCCGCGAGTACGCCGACACCGCCCGCGGGTTTCGCGCGATCTTCGGCGAGCCCGCCCGGTGGCCTGCCCCGGCCGGGTCGTGAAGCGGCCGGCTCAGCCGGTGGGGGCGGCGTCGTTGCGCCGGCAGGCGAAGGCCATCGTCACGTACGGCATCGTGAAGCCGCCGCCCAGCCGGTCAATGGCGGAGCCGACGCTGTCCAGGATCGGCGCCAGTTGGTCCGGTGAGAGCCGGGTGAGCACTCCGGAGGTGGGCATCTGGTCCAGCCAGGTCTCCTTGGTGTAGTGCCACTCCCATTCGAAGCGCCACTGCTCCACCTCGCCGAACGCGCCGGTGCGGCCGATGCCGCCGGTGGCCTTGCCGATCATCGAGTCGTAGGTGCCGGCGGCCGGGCCGGCCATGGCCTGGAGGTCGATCGGGGAGTCGGGCACGGCCTGCCGGTAGGAACCGGCGAAGGCGTCCATTACGTCGGGCGGCATCTGGAACACGTTCCAGAAGGCGGTGAGCAGCCCGCCCGGCCGCAGCACCCGCGCCGCCTTGGCCGCGCCGGCGATGGGGTCGATCCAGTGCCAGGCCGTCGCGGCGATGACCGCGTCGAAGTCGCGGCCGGCCGGGTCCCACTCCTCGAAGGTGGCCACCTCGGACCGGATTCCGGTGCGGCGGGCGAAGCCGGCCATCCGCGCGTCGGGCTCGACGCCGAGCACCCGGCAGCCGGCCTCGATGAGCTGGCAGGCGGCGATGCCGGTGCCGCAGCCGAGGTCGAGTACGTCGGGGCCGGGCGCGGTGGCGACGATCCGCTCCACCAGGGCGCCGGGGTAGCGCAGGCGGGTGCGGTCGTAGCGTTCGGCGTCGATGCCGAACGACTCGGCCATCGCGCGGGCCTTGTGGGGTTCGATGCCAGGGGAGGGGGAACCCGGAGAAGATATAGTGGGCATGTGCCCACCATAGTGGGCGCTTGCCCACTCGTCGATCGGGCGGGGCTTCGCAAGCGAAAGAGGGATGTACGGTGCCGACAGGGGTGGCCATCCGGGACGTGCGCGCGCAGTTGTTCGACGCCGCCGAGCGCGTCCTGCTCCGCGACGGGCCGAACGCGCTGACCAGCCGGGCGGTCACCACCGAGGCGGGCGTCGCCAAGGGCGTGCTGCACCGGCACTTCGCCGACTTCGACGCCTTCCTGGCCGAACTCGTCCTGGACCGCGTGGCCCGCGTCGAGGCCCGCGCGCCCGCGCTGCGCTCCTCGGCGGGGCACGGCACGGTGGCGGGCAATCTCAGCGACGCGCTGATCGACCTGTTCGGCTCGGTGGCGGTGGCGATCGTCGGGCTGATCATCTCCCGGGACGAGCTGCGCGCCCGGCTGCGCCGCGACCGGCCCCATGGTGTGCCGGTACTGGCCGAGGCCACCGCCATGCTCGCCGCCTACCTGGCCGAGGAACGCGCGATGGGCCGCATCGCGGCCGACGCCGACGTCGATCCCCTCGCGCTGTCGCTGATCGGGGCCGGGCACCTGCTGTTCGCCGACCGTACCGGCGAGCAGCCGCAGCCGCAGGCCGTGGAGAAGGTCGTGACCACGGTCATCGCCGATGTGGTGCAGCGCCGCCTGCTCTGACCGCCGGCCCCCGTTCCACGACGGCGTGCGCCGCCCGGGGCGGTTCTCGACCGCCCCGGGCGGCGCGCGCGGCCCGATCGCCTCAGGCGGCGGGCCGTACCGGTGGCCGGGTCAGACCTTGCGCCACTTCTGGGACCGCTGCCGTTGCAGACGCCCAGCTCGAACCTGCTGCTCACCCCGCCGGACCTGCACGCACTTGCCGGAGTTGGTGTTGACCAGGGCGCCGGCCGTGGTGAGGCTGAACTTCTGGGAGGCCGCGCCGCTGCAGCGCGACAACTGGACGGCGGCGCCGGCGGCGGAGCCCCCGGCGGTGTCCAGGCAAAGGGCGAAGTTGCGGATGGTGCCGTCCCGGTGGAAGTTCCAAAGTTGGGCGCCGGTGTTGTTGCAGTCCCACAGCCAGGGGCGCTGCCCCTCCACGCCGTCGGAGTTCGGCACGTCGATGGGTTGCAGGTCCTGACCGGTGTGGGCATCGCCTGGCACAAGGGCCTGACCTGGGCGTCGCTGGCCGAGCCCGGCTATGGCCGGGATTCTGGCGATCAAGCTGGCGCTGTTCTGTGTGGTGATGGCGGCGGCGGCGCTACACGGCTGGGCGGTGGGCGCGGGGCGTCCGCGTACGGCGCGGTCGCCTCGCTGATCGGCTCGCTCGGGGTGGTCCTGCTGGCCACCGCGCTGCCGGCGACCTGAGCGCCCCGCGGGCGGGCTAGGCACGCCGCGGCGTGTAGTGCAGCGCGGTGATCCCGCACTGGAACGGCCGCGCGCCGCGCAGGTCGAAGCGCAGCCGCCTGGCGTCGGCGCCGAACACGGGCAGCCCGGCGCCGATCGCGATGGGGTTGACGAACAGCCGCAGGTCGTCGATGAGTTCGGCGGCGATCAGGCTGGACACCAAGGTGGCCCCGCCGTAGACGATGATGTCGCCGCCCGGCTGCGCCTTCAGTCGTCCGATCGTCTCGGCGAGGTCGCCGCCGGCCACGACGGCGTTGTCCCACGGCGACTCGGTCAGCGTGTTGGAGATCACGACCTTGGGCGTGTCGTTCATCCAGTCGATGGTCTGGTCGGTCTCGCCCTCGGGACGTCCGGCCCAGGCCGGGATGAACCCCTCGGCCAGGGTGCGGCCCAGCACGATGCAGTCGACCGACTGGGTGGCCGCCTCGATGTACTCGCCGACGTCGATGCTCCATGAGGTGGTCAGCCAGTCCATCTCGCCCTCGGGACCGGCCATGTGGCCGTCGATGGTGACCTGGGCCTGAAGTATGAGCGTGCGCACGGGCGTGCCGTCCTTTCTCGTGGCCGGGAACGCGGTGCCGGAATGGCCCGGCACGCCCCGTCCGTTCGATGTTCCCTCAGCCTGCCCGGCCGCCCTTACGGTTCGCTTAAGGCATCCTTCCGCCCTGCCCACAGGGCTGCGGGGGTCAGCCGCCCGCCATGAGATCGACCAGGGCGCGGGCGGCCGCCTCGGAGGTGAACAGCCGCTCCAGCCGCGCGCGGGCCAGGCGGTGGCGGAACGGCCCGGCCAGCGACTCGTCCCCCGCCTCGTGGGTCATCTCGGTCAGCCAGCGGGAGTACTCCTGGTTGTTCCACACCCGTTTGAGGCAGGTTTCGGAATACGCCTGGAGGCCGGTGTCGTCGTGGTCGTGCACGGCGGCGCGCAGCGCGCGGGCCAGGACGTCGGCGTCGGCGATGGCGAGGTTCATCCCCTTGCCGCCCATCGGGGTGATGATGTGCGCGGCGTCACCGGCCAGGAACAGCCTGCCGTGGCGCATCGGGTCGGCGACGAAGCTGCGCATGTCCACGACGGTCTTGTCGGTGATCGTCGCGGCGGGCAGGTCGTCATCGCCCAGCCGCAGGCGCAACTGGGTCCACAGCCGTTCCTCGCCCCAGTGGGCCGGGTCGGCGCCGGGGTCGCACTGCAGGTAGAAGCGGCTGGCCTTGGGGCCGCGCGCGAAGTGGGCGGCGAAGCCGTGGGAGCTGATCGCCATGAGCGGATGGCGCGGCGGGGGGACGTCGGCGAGGATCGTGAACCAGCCGATGCCGTGGTCGTAGGAGTAGGTGGTCAGGGCGTCGGCGGGCACGGCGGCCCGGCTGGCGCCGTGCCCGCCGTCGCATCCGGCGATGTAGGCGCAGGTGATCTCGTGCAGGGCCCCGTCGGAGTCGCGGTAGGTGACCTTCGGCTCGGGCCCGGCGATGTCGTGCAGGGCGACGCCGTCGGCGGCGAAGCGCACGTCTGCGCCCGCTTTCTGGTGGGCGTTCAGGAGTCTGCCGATGAGGATCTGCTGCGGGATCAGGGCGCCGGTCCTGCCGCCGGACAGCGCGGCGACGTCCAGGAGCCGCGGCTCGCCGTCCACGCGGATCTCCAGGGAGCCGTCGCCGGGCATCCCGGCCAGGATCTCCCCGGCCAGCCCCCACTCTTCGAAGACGCAAGCGCCGTGGTAGTCCAGGACGCCGGCACGCTGGCGGCTCTCCACGTGGGCTCTGCTGTGCCGTTCCAGCACCACGCAGCCGACTCCGGCCAGCCGCAGCAGGTTGGCCAGGGTCAGGCCGGCGGGGCCGGCTCCGATGACGACGACGGTGGTGGCCTCGCGGATGGCGGTGTCGTTCGGCATGAACGGCCCCTTCGGCTGGGTGACGGGGGGCGGGCGGCCCCGGC
>NZ_POUA01000466.1 GCF_003236385.1 Spongiactinospora gelatinilytica | reverse complement strand
CCTCCAGGGTGCGGGCGCGGTCGCGGAGCGGCTCGGCGTACGGCTCGCGCCGTACGTGGTGGGCGGGCCCGAGTTGGGCGACCCCGGCGACGGCTGGGCGGCG
Source organism: Spongiactinospora gelatinilytica (assembly GCF_003236385.1). Lineage (GTDB taxonomy): Bacteria > Actinomycetota > Actinomycetes > Streptosporangiales > Streptosporangiaceae > Spongiactinospora > Spongiactinospora gelatinilytica. Next base: position 4,991 of record NZ_POUA01000466.1, on the reverse strand, counting down.
AGGTACGGCGTGGCCGAGACCGGCGCGGTGCTGGTCCGCCCCGACGGCCACATCGCCTGGCGCGCCCGCGAGGCCGCCGCCGACCCCGCCCGCACCCTGGAGGACGTGCTGCGGACGGTGCTCGACCGGCCCATCCGGTAATTCATGATTCCCGTTCGATCCACTGACCGCCGCCGGACGAATCAGCCATGGCACGTCCGTCAGGGGGAGTGGACAAAAGTGACACGGGGGAGTGTTGCGGTCGTGGGCCCGCCGACGACCGTTCCGATAGCCATGCTGTCGCCGGGAGACTCGCCGCGCCTGGCCGGCGAGGATCCCGGCCACGCGCTGCTGCTCGCCGAGTCGAGCGCCAGGCTGCCGCCGATCATCGTGCATCGCCCGACGATGCGGGTGATCGACGGGATGCACCGGCTGCGCGCGGCGATCATGTGCGGTGCGGACACCATCGAGGCGCGGTTCTACGACGGCGACGCGGACGCGGCCTTCCTGCTCGGGGTCCGCGAGAACATCACCCACGGGCTGCCGCTCTCGGGGCCCGACCGCGAGGCGGCGGCGATCCGGGTGATGGGGGTTCATCCGGAATGGTCGGACCGGGCCATCGCCGCGGCGACCGGGCTTTCCGCCAAGACGGTCGCCGCGATCCGGCGGCGTACCGGCGGTGACGCCGCCCACCGGCGGGCCCGCGTCGGCCGCGACGGGCGGGTGCGGCCGATCGACGGCGGCGAGGGACGGCTGCGCGCCTCACAGATCATCCAGTCCGGTGCGGAGGTGTCGCTGCGCGAGGTGGCCCGGCGGGCGGGCATCTCGGTGGCCACCGCGCGCGACGTACGCGAACGCCTCCGCCAGGGGCGGCACCCGCTGCCGCCCCGGCAGCGCCGCACCAGGGCCACTCCGGCGGGCCGTACCGCCCGTCCCGTGCCCGTCGTCTGGCCCGAGGTACGCGACAAGCTGGGTAGGGACCCGGCGCTGAAGTACAGCGAGTCGGGACGCCGGCTGCTGCGCTGGCTGGACACCCACGCGCTGGCCGCAGGCGAATGGGAGGCCCTGCTCAGAGCGGTGCCCAGCCACTGGACCGGCGACCTGGCCCACCTGTGCAAGCTCTTCGCCCGACGCTGGCTGGACTTCGCCAAGGCCCTCGAAGCGGCCGGCCCGAACCCCCCACCCGGCCGCTAACGCCGCGCTGCCGGGTCGTCGGCGCGTTGGTCGGGTCAGGCGAGCCAGCGGCCGTTCTCCATGAGGGTGCGGTCGGGGATTTCGCCGCGGTGCCGCCAGGCGAGGACGCGTTGCGGGGTGAGGCGCAGGTAGACGCAGCCGGGCACCCTGGCGGGGTCGAGCGGGAGGCCGGGCGGCGGTGTGAAGTCGTCAGGCAGGTCGCCCGGGGACAGCACCTCCACCGGGCCGTCCACCAGGATGACGTCGGCCGGGGTGCCGAACGCGGCCCGCGCCCGCGGGTTGTCCCGCAGGTTGCGGGCGGTCCGGTGCCGCTCATGGGTGGCCATCACCACGTGGCTGCCGTCCCAGGCGCAGCCGAGCGGCACCATGTGGGCGCCGGAAGGCCCGCTGGTGGCCAGCCAGAGCTGGACGTCGCGGGCGAGCGTGCCGAGCACGTCGGACTTGCGCTGCGCGAGGTCACGGACGGGGGCCGGAGCGGCTCCGGTCAGGGGCATCTGCACTCCTTTTCTTTGTCGCCGGTTTTGTCCGTCGTCCGGGTCGCCGGTTCTGCTCGCCGCCCGGCGGTCAGATGGCGGATACCGCCGCGGCGGCGTTTCCGATGAGGGCGAGAACCGCGAATGCCGTCCGCACGTGATTCCATTTCTCCCATTCGCCGCGTGGATCCACCCAATCGATGGGAATGGCGGCGGGATCAAGTGCTTTGACCCGATGGTTGATGGGCACGTTGCGCGTCTGTGAGACGATCCCCGAGGCGATCAGCGCGACGGCGGACGAAGCGAACAACACGCGGGGCACCAGGTCGGCGGAGAGCACCGCGAGCACCGCGTCACAGATGACGGCGGTGATGACGATGATCGGCATCAGCGGGTCGTAGGCTCGGTCGAACGACTTGTGGAAGGCGATGTAGCGGTCGGGGGCCAGCGACCGCATCGCGGGCCACACCCCGATGGCATGACTGAAGAGCACACCTGCCACGAGCCCGTTTCCGACGATTACCGTGGCGGTGAGAATTCGGGCGAGCAGCATGTCCGTCCTTTCGCCGGTCCCGGCGGCAGTCTGCCGCTGTCGGCTTGAGCCGAACTAGAGCGCCACTGGTGTGACCGTGAAATCCGAATTCGAGCGCCGTGCGAGGTGCGCACGAGGGTGCCCGACCAGGCTTGAGATCGTCAGGCGAGCGAAAAGGAGCAGGATGACCGAGTTGCTGTTGCCGGTGGCGCTGTTCACCAACGGGATCGCGGCCGGCGTACTGGTCGGGACGATGCTCGGAGTGGTCCCGTTCTACCGGACGCTGGGTGCGCCCGAGTACGTGCGGGCACACGCCTTCAGCTCCACCCGTTATGACCCGTTCCAGCCCATCTGCCTGGTGACCACGCTCGTCATCGACACGATCCTGGCGGCCACGGTGGACGCGTTCACCGCACGGGCACTGTGCGCCGCCGCCGCCGTCACCACGCTCGGCGTTGTGATCGTCTCAGTGAGCAGGAACGTCCCGATGAACCGCTGGATCGTCCGCCAGGACCCCGACGCGATGCCCGCCGACTGGGACTTCGAGTCCTTCCGGGCGAACTGGGCCCGCTGGAACGGCATCCGGGCCACGGTGGCGGTCCTGGCCTTTGTCTTCAACATCTCGGCCGCCGTCGCCTTGCTGGCGCTCGGCTTGTGAAGGGAGGTCCGGCATGGCGGAGACGACCGCCTTCCGGGTGATGCTACGGATGCAGATCTTTCCCGGCAAGGAGAAGGAGTTCGAGAAGGTGTGGTACGCCGGGTCCGATGTGATCGGCCGGCAGGCGGGCAACCTCGGGCAGTGGCTGATGCGCGGCGAGGACGAGGAGGAGGGCGTCTACTACATCATGAGCGACTGGGTGGACGAAACGGCCTTCCGCGCGTTCGAGGGCACCGACGAGCACATCGAGCACCGCACCCAACTGCACCCGTACCGCTCGAAGGGCTCGATGGCCACCATGAACATCGTCTACGCCCTCGGCGGCCCCGCCACGACCTCCTGATCGCGACCTCCTGATCGCGACCTCCTGACGCGGCCGGGTCAGCCGGCCGCCAGGACCACTCGCTGCAGCTCGCGCATCTCGCCGCTGGGCTCCAGCCCCAGCTCTCGATGCAGGATGCGGCGCAGGCGCTGGTAGACCTCCAGCGCCTCGTGCCGCCGCCCGGCCCGGGACAGGGTCTCCATGAGCTTGAGGTGGAACCATTCGTCCAGCTCGTAGACGGTGGTCAGCTCCTTCAGCTCGCCGATCAGCTCCTGGTGCTGCCCCGAGCGCATCCGGGCCTCGATCTTGAGCTTGATCGCGTGTACCCGCAGCTCCTCCAGCCGGGTGCGGTAGATCGCCAGCCGGGGGCCGGTGACCACGTCGGCCAAGGCCGGGCCGTGCCACAGTGCCAGCGCGCCGCCCAGCGTCTCCGCCGCCCGCTCCGCGTCGCCCGCCCGCAGCAGCTCGCGGGCGCTCGCGACCTGCCGCTCGAACTCCACGGCGTCGAGCGAGCCCTCCGGGATGTCCAGCAGGTAGCCGCCGTGTTTGGTGACGAGCCTGGGCAGGCCCGCCGGGCCCGCCGCCCGCACGAACTGTTTTCGCAACTGGTAGACGTAGGTCTGCAAGGTCGTGCGTGCGCTGGGCGGCGGATGGCCCTCCCACAGCTCCTCGGTGAGCACGTCGGTCGGGATCACCTCGCCCGCCGCCGACAGCAGCAGCGCGAGCACGCTGCGCTGCTTGGGGGCGTTGGGGGTGACCCGCCACCGGTGGTCGTGGACCTCCAGAGTGCCGAGCACCTGAAAACGCATGCGCCCTCCCCGATCTCCGGCGGTCATGTGTCCCACTGATGTTCTAGCCGTCGGCCCTGACGCCTCACTGTCGTCTCCCTTTCTCCGGCCCGGCCCTTTTGCTCGGCGGGCCGTTCCAAGCCCGCTCAAGTGCGCTTCGAGAGCCACCGCGCAGACTTCTGAGCAGAGCGCTCATGCGCTCGCGGCCCTTGCCACCTACGGGAGAAAACACGCGTATGGAACGAATTCTGATCGTCGCCCGGATGCGGGAGCCGGCGGAGGCCGAGATCGCCCGGCTCTTCGGCCACTCCGACGGCACCACCCCGCTGCCCGAGCTGGGCGGCGCGGTGAGCCGCAGTCTGTTCTCCTTTCAGGGGCTCTACTTCCAGCTCATGGAGGTCGAGGGCTCGGCGGCGGAGACGATGGCGCGGATCCGCGATCGGCCGGAGTTCCAGGAGCTGAGCCGCAACCTGACGCAGTACATCGAGCCGTACGACCCCCAAAGCTGGCGGTCGCCGCGCGATGCCATGGCCACGGAGTTCTATCGGTGGGAGCGGTAACGGACATGAAGGACACCGCGGTGACCCGCGAGTCGCTGTTCGGCATGATGCAGGCGTACAAGACGACCAGCCTGCTGCGGACCGGCGTGTCGATGGGCGTGTTCGACGCCCTGGCCGGCGGCCCGGCCACCGCCGAGGCGGTCGCCGACCGGCTCGGCTGCGCGCCGCGCGGCATGCGCATCCTGCTCAACGCGCTGGCCGCGGTGGGCTTGACCGAAGAGCGCGACGGCCGCTACACGCTCCCGCCCGGGGCCGATGACCTGCTGGTCGCGGGCGGCCCCGGCTATCTGGGCGACATGGTCAAGGTGATGTCCAGCGACTGGGAGTGGGATGCGCTGAAGCGGCTGGACGACGCCGTACGCCGGGGCGGCACGGTCCTGGAGGTACACGCCGAAACCCCCGGCTACCAGTACTGGGAGGACTTCGCGGCCTACGCGGTGGCGGTGGCCCGGCCCACCGCGGGCGTGGTCGCCGACGCGCTGAAG
>NZ_POUA01000465.1 GCF_003236385.1 Spongiactinospora gelatinilytica | reverse complement strand
AGATGTGTAATAAGAGACAGAGCCCGAGGAGCCCTCGGGCGCGGTGTGGGACACCCCGCGTCCGGCGGGGCGGCTCGTGGAGCCCGACGAGGGGGTGCGCGCCGACACCGAGAAGGACGAGATCGCCAGGGAGGTCGGCCCGGACGGCGGCGGTTTCACCGCCGAGGAGGCCGCGATGCACGTCGATGACGTGGAGTGAACGGGCGGCGGAGCCGGACTTCGCGGGCCGGGCCCGCCCGGCACGTTCAGGCCGCCGCGGTGGTGTAGCGGGTGGCGTCGCCGGTGATCGCGCGGCTCCGCCGTCCGTCCACGCCCACCGGCACGTCGCCCGCGACGGTGACCCGGTGCAGCCGGCGTGGTGGGTCGCCGAAGTCGTGCACCACCCGGTGCTGGGTCGCGCGGTTGTCCCAGACCGCCACGTCACCGGCGTGCCAGCGCCAGCGCACGGTGTTCTCCACCTGCGTGACGTGTTCCTGGATCAGTTTGATCACCGCGGTCGAGGTGTTGCCGGGCAACCCCACCAGGATCAGGTGGAACCGGCGAGGTCGAGGTCCTTGACCCGGGGGTCGCCCTCGTCCGCGTGGTAGTGGTCGGGCCGGGTGGTGTCGGCGCCCTTTGCCACCCCGGCGGCCCGGCAGATCAGCGTGCCGGCCACGGCCACCGCCAGGTTGACGGCCAGTGCCAGCAGCCCCGCGTAGACGGTCGTCGCGGTCTCCAGGCCGAGGTTGGACAGCGGGAACGCGGACCCGGCGAAGTGCGCCTTGCCGGTGGCGGGGTTGCCGATGGTGTAGAGCATCCAAAGGCCCGCCCCCATGCCGGCGGCCCAGCCCGCGATGAGGGCGCGGGGGTGCAGCCACCGGGTGTAGAGGCCGAGCGCCACCGCGGGCAGCGTCTGCAGGATCACCACCCCGCCGATGAGCTGCAGGTCGATGGCGAACTGCAGGTCCAGCAGGAGGATGCACAGCACCGCGCCGACCTTGACGGCCAGCGAGACCAGCTTGGAGACCTGGGCCTCCTGGGCGTCGGTGGCGTCCGGGCGCAGGTACTCGCGGTAGATGTTGCGGGTGAACAGGTTGGCCGCGGCGATCGACATGATGGCCGCGGGCACCAGCGCGCCGATGCCCACCGCCGCGTAGGCCACCCCGGTGAACCAGTCGGGGAACATCATGTCGAACAACCGCGGGACCACGGTGTTGGAGTCGCCGCCGACCGGCCGCACCCCTGCCGCGATCGCCATGTAGCCGAGCAGCGCGATCAGGCCGAGCAACAGGCTGTAGGCGGGCAGCGCGGACATGTTCCGTTTGATCACGTCGCGGTTGCGCGAGGCGAGCACGCCGGTGAGGCTGTGCGGGTACAGGAAAAGCGCCAGCGCCGAGCCGAGGGCCAGCGTGACGTACTGCCACTGGTTGCCCGCGCCGAGCAGTAGGCCGTCGCCCTTGGCGGGCGTGGCGGCGAACTTCTCCTGGGCCGCGCCGAAGATCGCGCCCCACCCGCCGAGCCGCGCCGGAATGTAGATGATCGCCACCAGGATGACCAGGTAGATCAGCGTGTCCTTGACGAACGCGATGAGCGCGGGGGCCCGCAGCCCCGATCGGTAGGTGTAGGCCGCCAGGATCGCGAAGGCGATCACGATGGGCAGGTGGCCGCTGACGCCCATCGCCTTCAGCACCGCCTCGATCCCGACGAGTTGCAGGGCGATGTACGGCATGGTCGCCGCGATCCCGGTCAGCGCCACCAGCAGCGCGAGCGTCGGGGAGCCGAACCGGGCCCGCACGAAGTCGGCGGGCGTGACGAACCCGTGGACGTGCGAGACCGACCACAGCCGGATCAGCACCAGGAACACCATCGGGTAGACGATCACGGTGTAGGGCACCGCGAAGAACCCCATCGCGCCCGCCCCGAAGACCAGCGCCGGCACCGCGACGAAGGTGTAGGCGGTGTAGAGGTCGCCGCCCACCAGGAACCAGGTGATCCAGGCCCCGAAGTTGCGCCCGCCGAGCCCCCACTCGTTGAGGCTGGCCAGGTCCTGTGGCCGCCGCCAGCGGGCGGCGACGAATCCCATGCCGCTGACCAGCAGGAACAGCACGGTGAAGACAATGATCTCGGTGAGGTGCTCGCTCATCGGCCGTTCCTCTTCCGCGTCACCCGGTAGACGATCGTGGTGGCGGTCACTCCGGCGACGATGAACGCCAACTGGAGCCAGTAGAAGAGCGGGAAGCCGAGCAGCCGGGGCTCCTCCGCGTTGTACAGGAACGGCAGCAGCGGGAGGATGACGGGAATGACGAGCAGCCAGTTCCAGGGGCTCGCGTCGCTCCTCGCGGGGGGCCGCCCGGAACGCCGGTCGTGGTCCGATGTGCTCAACTCGATCTCCTTGCCGACGGAGACGGAGACAGGGGGCTGACCGGAGCGTAGGTTACGGGCGGTCAATGCGTCCGCGGCAATCGGTGAGCGGTGTCGTTGGCGCGGCGAGCGGCGACCGCCTCCTTGTCACTGTGTCAAGTCGCTCTGACAGGATGACGCCCGCCAGGACGGCGGCGGCGCGGCGCGTTGCAAGATCACGGCTGCCGCCGCTACCCTGTACGCCATGCGAACCCGTCCATCCAGGCTGTGGTGGCGCCGCTCATAGGCGGCGCAGGTTTCGCATTCGCGAGTGAGAACGGCCGCCCCGAGTCGGCGGCCGTCCACATGTCCGCCCCCGGGGCATCTGCTCGGCCGGTTCCTCACCGTGGGATCAGGTCTTGACCAGCAAAGGGGCGCGAACGTGCAAGTCAGCCGATATACCACCGACGGCGGCGTCGGTGTCGAGGTCACAACCGCCGATGTGCCGGAGACGGTGCTCGATGAGATCGTGAACGCCCTCGGCGAGCGCCGCGGCGGAGTGCTGTCTTCGGGCATGGAGTACCCGGGCCGCTACAGCCGCTGGCACCTGGCCTATGTCGATCCGTGCCTGGAGATCGTGGCCAGGGGGCGCAGGGTCTCGGCGCGCGCGCTGAACGACCGCGGGCGGGTGGTGCTCCCGGTCGTGGCCACCTGCCTGCTGGCGGCCGGCAAGCCGACCGGCGAGCCCTCGGCCGACCACGTCGAGGTGCACGTCGCCGAGTCCGAGGACCTGCTCCCCGAGGAGATGCGCAGCCGTCGCCCGACCGTCTTCACCGCCATCCGTGAGGTGATCTCGGCGTTCCACGGCAGCGACGGGCACCTGGGCCTGTACGGCGCCTTCGGCTATGACCTGGCCTTCCAGTTCGAGCCCATCCGGCAGGTGCTGTCCCGCCCCGCCGACCAGCGCGACCTGGTGCTGCACCTGCCCGACCGGGTCACGGTCATCGACCGCAAGCGGGAGACCAGCAAGGAGTACCGCTACGAGTTCACCGTGGACGGCATGTCCACGCACGGCCTCGCGCGGACGGGGGAGAGCATCCCGCTGCCCGCCGTGCCGCCCGTGGTGCCCGAAGACCCCGAGCGGGGGACGTACGCGGAAGTCGTCGCGGCGGCCAAGGAGCGGTTCGTCCGCGGCGACCTGTTCGAGGTCGTCCCCGGCCAGGTCTTCCACGCCCCCTGCGCCGACCCCGCGGGCTTCTACCGCGTGCTGCGCAAGATCAACCCGGCGCCCTACGAGTTCCTGTTCAACCTGGGCGACGGCGAGCACCTGGTGGGCGCCTCGCCGGAGATGTTCGTCCGCGTCGGCGGCGACCGTGTCGAGACCTGCCCCATCTCCGGCACGATCGCCCGCGGCAGCAACCCGGTCGAGGACGCCGAGGCCATCCGGACCCTCCTTTCCAGCGTCAAGGAGGAGTCGGAGTTGACCATGTGCACCGACGTCGACCGCAACGACAAGTCGCGGATCTGCGTCCCGGGCAGCGTCCAGGTCATCGGCCGCCGCCAGATCGAGATGTACTCCCGCCTCATCCACACCGTGGACCACATCGAGGGCCGGCTGCGCCCCGGCTTCGACGCCCTGGACGCCTTCCTCACCCACATGTGGGCGGTGACGGTCACCGGCGCGCCGAAGAGCTGGGCCATGCAGTTCATCGAGGACCACGAGGCCACCACCCGCCGCTGGTACGGCGGCGCGGTCGGCGTCCTGTACTTCGACGGCTCGATGAACACCGGCCTGACCCTGCGCACCGCGCAGATCAGGAACGGCGTCGCCGCGGTGCGCGCCGGGGCGACCCTGCTGTTCGACTCCGACCCGGCCGCCGAGGAGCGTGAGACCGAGCTCAAGGCCAGCGCCCTGCTGGCCGCGCTCGCCGCGGTGGGGTCCGCCGCCGAGCGGGCCGCCGTACCCGACCAGGCGGCCGAGGCCCCCGGCGCGGGCATGCGGGTGCTGCTCGTCGACCACGAGGACTCCTTCGTCAACACCCTGGCCGACTACTTCCGCCAGCAGGGTGCCGACGTGGTGACCCTGCGGCACGGCTTTCCCACCAAGATGCTCGACGAGGTGGCCCCCGACCTGGTCGTGCTGTCCCCGGGGCCGGGCTGGCCGTCCGACTTCGGCTGCTCGGCGCTGGTCGGCGAGCTGTACTCCAGGAAGCTGCCGGTGTTCGGCGTCTGTCTCGGCCTGCAGGCCATGGTGGAGCACGCGGGGGGCGAGTTGTCCCTGCTGGCCACCCCCGAGCACGGCAAGCGCGGCCGGGTGGGCCGGATCGGCGAGAGCCTGCTGCTGGAGGGGCTGCCGGCGGAGTTCACCGCGGCCCGCTACCACTCGCTGCACGCCACACAGGCGGGGGTGAGGGGCTTCACCACGACGGCCCGCACGCCGGACGGCGCGGTGATGGCCATCGAGGACGCGCCCAACCGCCGGTTCGCCGTGCAGTTCCATCCGGAGTCGATCCTCACCTCAGAGGGCGGCGCGGGAGCCAAGATCATCGCCAACGTGTTGCGGCTGGCCCGCCGCTGATCTCACAGGGAGGGGGCGCCGGCGGCGAGCCCGCGCGTCCGCGCCCCCCGGCCGGGCCGCCGGCACTAGGCTCCTTGCGCGTCCTGGTCCCAACACCCGCCCCGGTGCC
>NZ_POUA01000464.1 GCF_003236385.1 Spongiactinospora gelatinilytica | reverse complement strand
GGGCTGACGGATGCGGACTACGCGGCGTTGCGGGATTGGGACGGTCGCTGAGGGGGTTTTGCCCTAGCATGCGCGCTGCGGGGTGATGTGAGTGACTGTTCTGATTCGGGCGAGCGACATACCGGCCGACGAGCGGCGTGATGCGTGGCGGGCCGTCGTAGGGGAGACGCTCGGGCCGCTGGATGTGCGGATCGCGCCCGGGATTCCGCTGGCCGGGCAGATCGACGGCGGGCGGCTGGGGTCGCTGTCGGTGGGGCGCGTACAGACGACCACTCCGCACAGCGTGCACCGTACGCCCCGGCTGATCCGCAAGGACAGTCCCGAGTTGTACCGGGTCGTGCTGACGGTGTCCGGAAGTGTGCTGGTGACACAGGGCGACCGGGAGGCGCGGCTCGGCCCCGGGGAGTTCGCCCTTTACGACTTCGCCCGGCCGTACGACATCGCGTACGAGTCCGAGGTGCGCCTCGCGGTGTTCAGCTTCCCGCACGACGCGCTGACGCTGGGCACCGGCGTGGTGGGACGGCTGACGGCCGTCACGTTCGCGCCCGAGGAGGGTACCGCCGCGCTGGCCGGGCCGTTCTTGCGCAGGGTGGCGGCCGACCTGGACACCTACCGGCCCGAAGGGGCGGCCCGGCTGTCCTCCGTGGTGACCGACCTGATCACGGCGGCCGTCGCCGAACGGGCCGGGCGCGAGGAGGGGCCGCCGGAGGCGGGGGCGCGGCGGCAGACGTCGTTGCTGAGCGTTCACGCCTTCATCGACCAGCACCTTGGCGACCCCGAGCTGAGCCCTGAGACCATCGCGGCCCGCCACCACATCTCGCTGCGGTACCTGCACCGGCTGTTCGAGGGCGAGGACACGACGGTGGCCGCGCTGATCCGCCACCGGCGGCTCGAACGCTGCCGCCGCGATCTCGCGGACCCCGCCATGCGCGACGTGAGCGTGAGCACCGTCGCCGCCCGCTGGGGCCTGCCCGACTCCGCGCACTTCAGCAGGGTTTTCCGGCGGGCGTACGGCGTGCCGCCGACCGACTTCCGGCGGAGTGCGCTGAACGGTCGATAGTGCATCGAACGTCAAACCGTCCGGCACGCGATGACAAGACCGGGGATTTCCCGGGCCGCGATACTCGAAGCACATCGAAGAGATCAACGGGATCACGAGATCAACGAGATCAGCGCGGAAGGAACCCCGACATCATGTCGCACACTATGTTCGTCAATCTGCCCGTCCAGGACGTCGAGCGCTCCAAGGAGTTCTTCACCAAGCTCGGTTTCCAGCTTTTCGGCATGGGTGATGAGATGGCCTCGGTGGTCATCAACGAACGCACCCAGGTCATGCTGCTGGCTGAGCCGGTGTTCGCCGGGTACGCCCGTAATGCCGTGGCCAAGCCGGCCGACAGCACTCAGGTGATCATGGTCATCGCCGCCGACGACCGCGAGGGCGTGGACGCCCTCTTCGAGAAGGCGGTGTCGGCAGGCGCCGAGCCCGTGGGCGATGCCCGCGAGTCCTTCGGCCGCTACCAGCGGGCCTTCACCGACCTCGACGGCCACCACTGGGAGGCCCTGTGCCTGGTACAGCCCGCCTGAACCCCTTCGACGGCTTCGCCGCTTCGGGCGGTGGCGGGTGAGATCACGTTTACGCAGGTCCTAGCGCTCGCCGGGTGTTCGATCCCACAAGATCCACCGCTGCCTGGACAGTACCCGGCGTCGCCGTTTTGGACGATGGCGAGCGGGTTGCCTTCGGCCGCGATTGGGATGTCGTGTCCGGTGTAGTCGGTGTGGGGGCCTTTGGCGGGCTTGGTGCTTCAGGTGTTTGCCGTTGGCTTGTCGCTGGGAAATGCTGGATCCGGTGCGGCCCGTGTGATGGTCATCAGTGAATTTGTCGCCTTGACTGCCATTTTTGGGAGGTGTTGTGACCGGTGTAGTCGGTGTCGAGCGCTATGGCGGGTTCGTCGCTTCGGCGGATGGTACGCGGATCGCCTTCGATCGGTACGGGTCGGAAGGCCCCGCCGTGATCCTTGTGCATGGCGCGATGACCGATCGCGCCCACCCCACGCTGCGCGAAGTGGCCGCCGCCCTCGCCCCCTGGTTCACGGTGGTGAACTACGACCGGCGCGGCCGGGGGGACAGCGGGGACACTCGGCCGTACGCGGTGGAGCGGGAGGTCGAGGACCTGGCCGCGCTCGTCGCCGAGGTGGGCGGGCGGGCCATGGTCTTCGGCGGGTCGTCGGGCGCGGCGCTGGCGTTGGAGGCGGCGTTGCGGCTGCCGGAGATCACCCGGGTCGCGGCCTGGGAGCCGCCGTACCGGGTGGTCGCGGACGCGCCCGCGCTGCCTGATGGCTTCGCCGCCCGGCTGGAGGCGCTGGTGGACGACGGACGGCCCGGTGACGCGGTGGAGGAGTTCATGGTCCGGGGAGCGGACATCCCGGCCGAGGCGGTGGCCGCCATGCGCGGCCAGCCGTTCTGGGAGGAGGCCGAGGCGATCGCCCGCACGCTGGCGTACGAGGCGGCGGTGGTGGGACCGGGCGGCGTACCGTCCGAACGGCTCGCTTCGCTCGGACGTCCCGCGCTCGTGCTCACGGGCCAGGACAGCCCCGCCTGGATGGTCGCGGCGGGCAAGGCGGTGGCCGCCATGATCCCCGGCGCGTCCTGCCGGGTGCTCGACGGGCAGGCGCACAACGTCAGCCCGGTGGCGCTGGCCCCCGAACTGCTGGAGTTCTTCAGCGGATAGGCCCGGTGGGCGGGACCGGCTGGGGCGTGGGCAGGTCGGGCACACCGGTGGCGCAGGCGGGCGTTCCATGTTTCGTGCGGTGTAGTCGTTTACTTCGTTATATCGTTCGATATAGCATTCGAGTCATGATGAATGCGAGACGTAACTCAGGAACCGGCCGGGTGGGACCCACCGGCCGGTTCTTCGGGCCAGGTGAGCTGCGATTAGCCGTGCTCGCGCTGGTCGTGGCCGAGGCCGGGCACGGATACCAGGTGATGAACCGCCTCGCTGAGCGGTTCAACGGCACCTACGAGCCCAGCGCCGGTTCGATCTACCCGACCCTCCAGATGCTGGAGGACGAGGGGCTGGTACGCGTGGAGGCCGGCGACGGCCGCAAGGTGTACCACGCCACCGATGCCGGGCGTGAGGCGGCGGCCGAGCACGGCGACGAGATCGAGCGGATGTGGTCGCGGGCCGCCAGCAGGAGCGAGTGGGGGATGTTCCGTGAGCCCGAGGCCGCGGAGATCATCGGCCCGGCGCTGCGCCTGGTCAAGTCGGCGGTGAAGACGCTGGTTCACGCGCACGGCGACCCTCGGGTCGTCGAGCAGATCCAGGCCGTGTTCGTCGAGGCCCGTACCCGGATCGAGCAACTGGACCCGAGGCGCCGATGAACCAGCGGGAGCGTGAGATGCCGGAGAAGCCAGATAGAGGGTCGTCCATCGCGATGGCGCTGCTGAGCCGGTTCCTGGTCACCGGTGAGGTCGCGGAAACCCAGTGGGTGGCGCCCCGAATGCGTTTGATCCGGATCCGCGGCGCGGAGCCGGCCGGGCTGCGATGGACGCCCGGCCAGCACGTACGGCTGATGCTGCGCACCTCGCTGCGCACGTACTCGATCTGGCGGCTCGACACGGCCTCGGAGTCGCTCGACCTGATCGGACACGACCACGGCGGCGACGGCCCCGGCACGACGTGGGTCCGGACGGTGACGGTGGGGCAGAAGATCCGGTTCACCCGCCCTCAAGGCCACTTCGTGCCCCACGACGAAGCCCGCTACCACCTGTTCGCCGGAGAGGAGACCGCCTCGGTGGCGTTCGGCGCGATGCTGTCGGCCATCCCGGAGTCGGCACCGGTGTACGGCGTGGCGGAGGCCGACCAGGCGGGCGACCACCTCGACCTTCCCCGCGAGCTGGTGCGGATCAACCGCAACGGCGCGTCCGCCGCGAGCTCGGCGCTACTGGTCAAGGCCGTCGCCGACCTCGACCTCCCGGACACCCCCGGCACCGCCTACCTCGCCGGCGAGGCCCGCACCATCCAGGCCATCCGCCGCCACCTCGTCCACGACCGCGGCTGGAACCGCAAGGACATCCGCACCAAGCCCTTCTGGACCCCCGGCAAACGCGGCCTCGACTGACCCCACCTTGCCCCGTCATCGGATTCGGACCTGCTGCTATCGGGTCCGAACTGGGCTGGGGGACGGGTGGCTCTTCACCCATCTTGACCTTGGTGACGGTGCGGTAGCCGTCGTCGCCGGGGTCGCTCCACAGGGTCACGGTCGGGGGCTCGGCGATGGGGTCGACCACGAGCATGAACGGCACGCCGCTCTTGGCGTAGATGACGGGTTTGTCCTCCCGGTCTTCGCGCACGCTGGATCGGGAGACGACCTCGGCCACGAGGACCAGGCCGTTGGAAAGGATCTCGTCCTCGCCCCAGCGTGGTGCGTCTTTCGGGCCTATCGCCAGATCGGGGATCAGCGGCTCGCAGGTGTGGGCGGTGCGGACGTCGAGGCTGGGCCACACTCGCCAGCCGCGCGCATCCGCCACTGGGCCGAGGAGCATTACGAGCAGGCTGATGATCCAGGACTGGCGGGGATCGCCCCAGCGGCTCACGATCACCCTGCCGTTGATGGACCTCGACGCGCATGTGCGGGTTGCGGGGGAGCGAGGCGACGAAACTCCAGGGCCGTCGTCGGGGCGCGAGCGGGAGCCGATGGGCCGCCCTGTCCCTGGGTGGTCAGGGAAATGGCTCCGCTGGTCATGGTGTGCTCCAATCGATTCGGATAGCCGTTGCCGTCACAGAAAGTATCGCATCAATCGCGCTGTGTTGCGAACGGTTCTTCGAAGGCCGATTGGGGGGTAGTGTCCGGGTTTATACCCCGTATAGGTATTTGGTCTTCGAGGAGTGATCCGGATGGCGGGTGGGCATGGGCATCGGGCGACGTGGGGGATGGCGGCGTCGGCGACGTTGCACTGCCTGACCGGGTGTGCCATCGGGGAAGTGCTCGGGATGGTGATCGGGACCGCGCTGGAGTGGTCGGATCTGGCGACGATCGTGCTGGCCGTGGTGCTGGCGTTCTTCTTCGGGTACCTGCTCACGGTGGTCGGGCTGCGGCGGGCCGGTGTGGGGG
>NZ_POUA01000463.1 GCF_003236385.1 Spongiactinospora gelatinilytica | reverse complement strand
AGATGTGTATAAGTGACAGACCCCGAACCGGTCGCCACCGGCTAAGGCCACCCCGGCCTCCGACACACGATCACGTACATCCAGGCGTGAACGATTCGGTGGCGTCCACCGAAGACTCGAAACGCCCAGGCCCCCTCGCCCCGAGGGGGCGCGGGTGGCCACCGACGCCCCGATGAGGGCCCTGCGCGTGTAGGTGTACTCCAGGGCACGGACGACCACCGACAACCGCGTGAGATCCGGCTTGTAGGCGCGGACGGGCCGACGGCCGGCCGACGGGGAGAAGGACTGGCTCCTGAGTACGGGCTCCGAGGCCAACGCAGGCGACTGCCGACGACCGCGTGAATATGAGGGCGGGCATGTGCGATACCGGCGACCATGTGAGAGCCCCAGGCGAGGAGGGGGCCGACTGCCAACATCATCACAGAGCCCGGGATCCGAGTACGGGCACCGAAGCGAACGTGGGCGGCCGCCAACGAGAGCCCGGCACCTGCCGGTGGGCATGTGGGGGTGTCGGCGGCCGGGGGTGAGAGATCGGGGTCAGGTGGCGTGGGCGACGGCGCGGCCGGTGCGGCGGCCGGAGAAGAGGCAGCCGCCGAGGAAGCCGCCCTCCAGGGCTCGGTAGCCGTGCATGCCGCCGCCGCCGAAGCCCGCCGCCTCGCCAGCCGCGTACAGTCCCGGAAGTACGTCGCCGTCGGGGCGGAGCACCCGGCCGGACAGGTCGGTCTGGAGCCCGCCCAAGGTCTCCCTGGTGAGCACGGTGAGCCGGACCGCGATCAGCGGCCCCGCCCCCGGGTCGAGTATCCGATGCGGCGCGGCGGTGAAGATCAGCCGGTTGCCCAGGTAGCGCCGGGCGTCGCGGATGGCCGTGAGCTGGGCGTCCTTGGCGAACCGCTTGCCGATCTCCCGGTCCCTCAGTTCGATCTGCCGTTTGAGGTCGTCCAGGCGGATCAGCGGCTGCCCGGTCAGATCGTTCATCCCCTCGACCAGTTTCGGCAGCGTCGGGGCCACCACCGAGTCGGCGCCCAGGCTCAGGAACGCCCGCAGCGGCGGTGTCATCCGGGGCATCAGCCGTTTGACCATCGCCAGCGGGTCCCGGCCCGTGAGGTCCGGGTTCTGCGCGGCCCCCGCCAGCGCCAGCTCCCTCTCGGCGATCTTGCGAGTGAGCACGAACCAGGAGTGGTCGTGCCCGGATTCGGCGATGGCCCGCAGGGTGGTGAGGGTGTCGACGCCGGGGAAGTTGGGTGCGGGAAGCCGGTGACCGCAGGCGTCCAGCCAGAGCGCGGACGGACCCGCGAGGATGCGGGTGCCGTGCCCGGCCCAGATCGGGTGCCCGTCCCGGATGCCTTCCGGCAGGTGCCACATCCGGTCGGAGTTGACCAGACGCGCCCCGGCGCGTTCGCTGATCGCCAGCATCCGGCCGTCCACGTGCCCCGGCACCCCGGCCAGCATGCGCCGGGGCGGCGGGCCGAGCCGCGGCGGCCAGTTCGCGCGTACCAGCGCCTGGTCCCCGCCGATCCCACCGGACGTGACGATCACCGCCTGCGCGCTGATCTCGAACGCCTCGCTGGACGCGGTGGCGCACGGTACGGCCACCGGGGCGCGCCGGTACGGCACGGCCACATCCGTGGCCGCACAGTCCGGCGGGCGGATCGTGCCGCGGACGCCGGTGACCGCCCCCGCCGTGACGACCAGCTCGTCCACCCGGTGGCCGAACCGCAGTCGCACCGTGCCGCGCTCGACGGCCGCGCGGACCCGCCGCTCCAGCGGAGCCAGCAGGCCGGGCCCGGTGCCGCGGGTGATGTGCAGGCGGGGTACCGAGTTGCCCTGGCCGCCGGCGAGCTGGGCGCCGCGCTCGTGCCAGTACACCAGCGGGAACCACCGCACCCCCTGCGCGCGCAGCCATGCCCGTAGTTCGCCCGACGCGAACTCCACGAAGGCCCGCGCCCACTGCACCGCCCAGAAGTCCTGTCCTTCAGGATCTTGTACGCCGCGGTCGAAGCCGGCCGTACCCAGCCAGTCCTGCCAGGCCAGTTCGGTGGAGTCGCGGATGCCCATCCGCCGCTGCTCGGGCGTGTCGATCATGAACAGCCCGCCGGACGACCAGAGCGCCTGCCCGCCCAGCCTGCCCTGCTGATCGACCAGCACCACCGTACGGCCGGCCTCGGCCAACTCGGCCGTGGCGGCCAGCCCGGCGATCCCGGCCCCGACCACGACGACGTCCGCATCCGTCACACCGCGTCTCGCCCGTCTCCGATGCGCTGGGCGGGTACGGCGGATCGTGACGGGCGTGCTCATCGCCTTCTGAGCAGGAAGATCCACGACCAGATGCACGGCGGCGGCCCGCCGCTCGCCTCCTCAATCGCTGCGCGGCCATCGGGCGAGCGCCGCGCCGCCCGTCGAGGACGGGGCGCATCGACCGGCCAGGCTGGGAGGCTCATAAGGCTCCAGTATGCGCCCGCTGTAATCACTTGACCACTGTCCGTAGCGCCATGACCTCGTAGCCGCGCAGCCTGCCGCCCCGAATGGCTTGACCTGGGCTGATTTGCGGATGGACTGTGAGGTGTGCGAGCCTGGAGCGATCTCCTCGCGGAAAGGGCCGGTCATGACGCTCGGCATGGTTCTCGGCGACATCTCCTCGCGCGTTTCGGCGCGGGAGCGTTGACCCGTCCTTCCTGACACCCGCTTGATGGCCTGAGCGGCGGCGGCTTCCTCTGCTCCTCGTCGAAATGCGCTTCGTGCCTTCGTACGTTCGAGCGCGAGGAGTACGTCGTGTCCACGATCCGCTGGACCGAATCTCACACCACCGATTCGACCGAACTCTCCGCCCGCTGGCATTCGGAGAACGCCGCACCCCCGCCCCGGCGAATTGTGATCGCCGACGACCGAATGCGGGCCGGCACCGCCTGCCGGCTGGCCCGTGAGGGCACCGGGCTGCTGTGGCGGGGGGATTTCCACAATGCCCGCCAATTGCTGCGCGCGATGGGTCGGCGCATTGACGCGAAGCCCGTGCCCGCCGGCACCGATCCGGCGCAGGCGTTCCGGCTGCACCGCCGTACCCGCGCACGTCGTGCCCAGGTCATGGGCATGCTCCTGGTGGAGCTGGCGAGCGATCACTCCCTGGCCCTGCGCCGCGCGCCCGACGTCCGCCGGGCCTGCGCCGAGGCGTACGGCCCATCGCGCGAATCGATGGTGGTCTCCGTCAGCGAACTGCTCGGAGTAATCGGCGCGCATCAATGGCGGCTGAAAGGCGTACGGATTCCGGCGCTGGGCGGCGCTCGCATTCATCCGCACTATGGAGTGTTCTCACCGGTGCGCGGGGAGTACGTCGACCTGGTCGCTCAAGCGCCGCCACCTCCGGCGACCGGCGCCTCTCGGGTCGCTTTCGACATCGGCACCGGAACGGGGGTATTCGCCGCCGTACTGGCCAGGCGGGGATTTCATCGCATCGTGGCCACCGACGACTCCCCGCGCGCCCTGGAATGCGCCCGCGACAATGTCCGGCGGCTGAATCTCGGCGACGGTGTGGAAATCGAAGGCCCGTGTTTGTTTCCCGCCGAGGGCCGGGCCGACCTCATCGTCTGCAATCCACCCTGGCTCCCGGGCCGCCCGGCGACCGCCATCGAACACGGTGTCTACGATCCCGGCTCCGCCATGTTGTCCGGCTTCCTGGACGGACTGGCCGCCCATCTCACCCCCGGCGGACAGGGCTGGCTCATCCTGTCCGACCTGGCCGAACACCTTGAACTCCGAACGCGCGGCGAACTGCTGGCGGCCATCGCGGCGGCGGGCCTGCACGTGACGGGCCGACTCGACACCCGACCACGCCATCCGCGAGCGAGCGACCCCACAGACCCGTTCCACACCGCCAGGGCCGCCGAGGTCACGTCCCTGTGGTGCCTGGAGGCCCGGTCGTAGTGCTCACCCCGTGGCCGGCCTCCCCGAGCCGGGTCACCACCGAGGGCGCTGCGGCGTACCGGCCGGTCAGGGCCACGTACGGCGGGACCCGCCGTCGCGCGAACCGGCACGGTCGCGCCGATCGCCGAGCACCGTTGAGCTCGTCCCTCCCATACCGGACGAAGAGCGGCCGATCAGGCGATCGAGCACAGAACCCTCCTCCTCTGGAGCGAAAGGGACGCCCATCGAGCGGGCGCGCAGCCCCAGCGCGACGGCCTCCCCCAGCAGGCCGATGCCGATGGACAGGCCCATCGGACGGACCTGCTCCGGCGTACCGGCCGCCGTGGCCAGCGCGCCGATGCCGAAGTTGGCCACCACCGAACCGACCCAGACCAGCAGCGTCCAGACGGTATAGCGCTGCCAGAGATGCCCGTCACGGGCGAACAGTCGCGGGGTGAGGCCACGTACCGCGCCCAGCAGCAGGCCCACCACCGCGCCGGCCACGACCCACGCCAGGTCGGTCCCCTCGGGCCGAACATTTTTGATCAGCCCGTACGCCCCGATGCCGACAAGTACGACAGGCGCGACGAACAGGTCGCGAGCCGTCAGCGGCTCCCCCCGGAACCGCCGTATCACCACGGCGACGACCAGGCCGACCACCACGACCGGGAGCAGTATCTCGCTCATAACACCTCCGTTTATGGCACGACCATGCTATAAACGACCATAGCATGCCCGTGCTATAAAGACGGTGTGCCGAAAATCGTGGACCCGGACGAGCGGCGGCGAGCGGTCGCCGAGGCGGTGTTCCGCGTGGTCTGCCGCGAGGGCCTGGAGCAGGCGTCACTGCGCAACGTCGCCACCGAGGCCGGACTGGCCATCGGGTCGGTCCGTCACTACTTCGCCGGGCACACCGAGCTGATGGTGTTCGCGATGCGCGAGATGTCCGCCCGGCTGATGGCCCGGCTGACCGTCCACGCCGACCGCCTGCTGAACCCCTCGGCCCCGCTCCCCCCGGCCGAGCGACGCGAGACCGTCGTCCGCATGCTCGCCGAGCTCCTGCCGCTCGACGACCAGCGCCGCACCGAGGTCATCGTCTGGCTCTCCTTCGTCGCCGCCGCCCGCACCCGCCCCGAACTCCGCACCCACGCCGACGAGCTCTACGAC
>NZ_POUA01000462.1 GCF_003236385.1 Spongiactinospora gelatinilytica | reverse complement strand
GGGCTGGGGGGTGCGTCCCGAGCCGTCACCGGTGCCGACGGGCGTGGCCAACTTCGCCGGCGACGCCGCGATCCGCGGCCTGGCCGAACTGTCCAACACGGTCACGCACTGGTCGGAGTTCGACCGCGGCGGCCACTTCGCCTCCTTGCAGGCCCCCGACCTGCTGGTCGCCGACATCCGTGCCTTCTTCCGCACCCAGCGCTGAACAGGCCCGGGCCACCACCCCCAGGTGGGAGTGGTGGCCCGTCTGAATCACTTACCTCGGTTGTGGGTCACTTGCGGGCGCTGCTCGCGGGCAGGGACCGCGGGTAGTCCTGTGTCAGGGCGTAACTCTTACCGCCGAACGTGAGCACCCAGTTGGACGGGCTCGCGATCGGCAGCCGGTAACTGAGGTTCACCTCGGCGCTCGCGCCGTTGGCGATGGTCTGCCAGCTCGGCAGGGTGAGGGTCACGCGGTGGAAGTCGCCCTTCAGCCCGCCGACGTTGTTGCCGGTGTGGCCGGGCTGCACCGACATCGTCCAGCCGGACTGCTGGCTCATGTCGCCGGGGGCGGAGGTGCCGTACTCGAACGTGAACGTCGCCCCGCCCGGGATGGTCTGCCCGGAGTTGTTGGTGATGCGGAGCTTGGGAGTGATCGGGTAGTTGGAGTCACCTGTCGGGTAGTTCACCAGATCGGCCTTGACGTTCACCGTCTCGGACGGCATGGTCCGGTCGGTCTTCAGGTGCTTGTACGGCGTGGCGTTCTTGAACTTGTCGTACAGGATCGAGGTGAGCGTGGTGCCCATGAACCACTCGCCCTGCCCGTTGTTCCGGGAGGCGTCCCAGGCGTAGTCGCCCGCCAGCTCCCAGATCATGACGCCGCCGAGGCCCTTGTCCACCACGTAGTCGGCCTTCTTGGTGATCGACTGGTCGTCCTCGGTGGAGAGGAACACCTTCTTGCCCGCGTTCCACAGCCAGGGCGCGCCAAGGGTGTTGTCGTAGTGGCGGGTGTAGGTGCCGGTCAGCTTGTCGGCGGGGTCGGCGTCGGGGTCCAGGCCGTAGTCACGGATGTAGCTGCCCTGGATGCCCTGCTGGAGGTTCTTGGCGTGCCACATCGGGTTACCGCCGCCGAGCACCTCCTTGCCGTCCTTGTCCAGGTCGTGCCAGACGTTGTCGATGCCGACCGCGCCGTGGCCGCACGGTGTGGTCGAGCCGACCGTGCCGCCGGTGCCCGGCGGGCACTTGGTCTGGTCGGGCAGCGCCGCCTTGCCCCACAGGCCGTTCGTGCCGCCGGTGACGCCCTGCCAGCCGCGCGTGTAGTACGGCACGCCGATGTTGATCCGGCCCGCCGGCACCGCGCCGCGGAAGTAGTGCGCCGCCCAGTCGGTGTTCAGGTAGCCCATGCCGTAGGTGCTGTAGACGGCGCCGTCGACCTGCTCGATGTCCTTGCCGTCGTCGAACAGCGCGGCGTTCGGGCCCACGAAGTGGTTCCAGGCGCCGTGCAGGTCGTAGGTCATCATGTTGATGTAGTCGAGGTACTGGGTGATCTGGTGGCTCTCCTGGCCGCGCAGCAGCCAGCCGGAGGCCGGGGCGGCGACGGTCAGCATGTAGTACTTGCCGTCGGCGGCGCTGGCGGCGTCGAGCTTCTCCCGCAGCGTCTTCATCAGCTTGACGTACTGGCCCATCAGGGTGGCCCTGCGCGGGTTGGAGAACGAGAAGTCGTCCGGGTTGCCCGCGTAGTTCATCGAGGTGGCGTATTCGTAGTCGATGTCGGCGCCGTTGAAGCCGTACTTGCGGACGAAGTCCACCACCGAGTCGGCGAAGGTGTTGATGCCGGCGTCGGTGCTGGCCATCGTGTAGAAGCCGCCGGAGGCGACCCGCTTGCCGTTGTCGTCGATGTAGCCGCCGGTCTCCGCCCAGCCGCCGATCGAGACCAGCGTCTTGACGTGCGGGTGCTGCTTCTTGAACTTGTTGAGCAGGTTGAAGTGGCCCTTGTAGGAGTACGCGGGGTCCATCTCGGCGCCCGGCACGCCCGGCCACTCACGGCCGATCGCCGGGTTGGTCGGGATGTTGCCGCCCACCGACACCTTGTTCTGCGAGTCGATGTGCGCGAACGCGTAGTTGATGTGGGTGATCTTGTTCCACGGGATGTCGCTGGCCAGGTAGCGCGGCGCGCCGTTGGCGCCGTCCCGCCAGCTCGTGAAGTAGCCGATGATCCGGCGCTTGTGGTCCGAGCCCAGCTTCTCCCGGCCGTCGCTGTCGTAGACCTGGCAGTAAGGCGGCTTCACGCCGGGGGTCTGGTACAGGCCGTCGGGACGGCAGTTGCCGCCGCTCTGGCCGATGGTGACGGAGATCTCGTTGCTGAGCGGGGACACCTGGCCCGCGGTGTCCTTGGCGCGGACCGTGTACTTGTAGGTGCCCGCGGGGAGCCCGCTGATCGTGGTCGCGGTGCCGGTCACGGCCTGGACGGCGGTGCCGTCCTGGAGCACGTCATAGCCCGCCACCCCGTGGTCGTCGGTGGAGGCGTCCCAGGCCAGCGAGACCGAGTCGGACGTGGTGTTGGTGCTGCGCAGGTTGCCCGGCCGGGTGGGCGGGTCGTCCTGGCCCTCGTCCGGGGTCGTCACCGAGACCGCGGCGCTGATCGGCGAGAGCTGGTCGGCGGTGTCGCGGGCGCGGACGGTGAAGCTGTAGGTGGTCTTGGGCGTGAGGCCGGTGACCGTGGTGGTGGTGGCGGTGACGGTGGCGACGACGGTGCCGTCACGCAGGACGTCGTAGTTCTTGACGCCCTTGTCGTCGGTGGAGGCGTCCCAGGTCAGCTTGGCGCTGGTCGGCTTGATCTCACTGCCGCGCAGGTTGGCCGGCCGGCTGGGCGGGTCGTCCACGCCGTCGTCGGGGGTCTTCACCGAGAGTGCCGCGCTGGCCGGGGAGAGCTGGTCGGCGGTGTCGCGGGCGCGGACGGTGAAGCTGTAGGTGGTCTCGGGGGTGAGGCCGGTGACGTCGGCGGTGGTGCCGGTGACGGTGGCGACGACGGTGCCGTCACGCAGGACGTCGTAGTTCTTGACGCCCTTGTCGTCGGTCGAGGCGTTCCAGGCGAGCGCCGCGCTGGTCGGGGTGACCTCGGTGGTGCGCAGGTTGCCCGGCGCGGTGGGCGGGGTGTCGGTGGGCACGCCGTCGCACGACTCGCCGTTGAGCTTGCAGTTCTCCGGCGCGCCGAGGGTGCCGCTGTAGGTCACCAGGAAGCCGAAGGACACCGACGCGCCGGGGTTGATCGCGCCGTTCCAGGACCGGTTCGCGAACGTGTGGTGGGTTCCGGAACTGGTGAGCAGGGCGTCCCAGTACGACCCCATGCGCACGTTCGAGGCGAGGTCGAACTCCACCTTCCAGCTCGGCAACTGCGCGCTGCCGCCATTGGTGATCGTGCAGGTGTACTGGGCGCCGGTGCCCCAGTCCTGCGCGGTCTTACAGGCGGCGGTCGGTCCCGCCGCCGCGCCCGCGGGGACGGCGGTCGCCGCCACCCCCATGCCAAGGAACAGCGCCAGGGCGCCCAGCAGCGCCGCTGCCCTGCTTCCCGGTCTGCTTCTCGCTCTTGTCGGCCTGATCGCCATCGTTGCTCCACATCGCGGGGGGTATGGGTCTTTCACCGGTGAAAGCCCAGGACATAGAGAGCACATTTAGGAAAGTTTCCTAATTGTTAGTGGAAAGGTAGCTCCCCGCGCTGTGCCGGGCAAGACCCTCCCGCCCCGCAGGGGCAGTTTTGCGGTGGGGGGCGGTCTTGTGGCGGCGGCGGTACGTTTGCCACATGGACCCGGTCCAAGCCCTGCGTGACATCGCCTTTCTGCTGGAGCGGGCGGGCGAGCCGACGTACCGCGTGCGTGCCTTCCGGCGCGCCGCCGCGGTCGTCGCCGACCTGCCCCGCGACGAGTTGGAACGGCTGGCCGGCGCGGGCGGCCTCGCCGCGTTGCCCGGCATCGGCAAGGTCACCGCGCTGGCCGTCACCGAGGCGCTGGCGGGCGACGTGCCGACGTACCTGCGCCGCCTCCAGGCCACCGCGGGCGACGACCTCGAAACCGAGGCCGCCGCGCTGCGCGCGGCCCTGCGCGGCGACCTGCACAGCCACTCCGACTGGTCCGACGGCGGCTCCCCGATCGAGGAGATGGCCGAGGCGGCCATCGCGCTCGGCCACGAGTACCTGGCCCTGACCGACCACTCGCCCCGGCTGACCGTCGCCAACGGCCTTTCCCCCGCCCGGCTGCGCCGCCAGCTCGACGCCGTGGCCGAACTGAACTCCCGCCTCGCGCCGTTTCGCGTCCTCACCGGCATCGAGGTGGACATCAACCCCGACGGCACCCTCGACCAGGACCCCGACCTGCTCGACCGGCTCGACATCGTGGTCGCCAGCGTCCACTCCCAGCTCCGGATGAATCGGCATGCGATGACCAGGCGCATGGTCACCGCCATCGCCGACCCCCGGGTGGACGTGCTCGGCCACTGCACCGGCAGGATCGTCCGCGCCGGAGGCCGCCGGGGCGGGCTGCGCCCGGAGTCGGAGTTCGACGCCGAGCTGGTCTTCGAGGCGTGCCGCAGGTACGGCGTGGCCGTCGAGATCAACTCCCGCCCCGACCGGCAGGACCCGCCCAAACGCCTGATGCGCCTGGCCTGGGAGATGGACTGCCTGTTCGCCCTGGACTCCGACGCCCACGCGCCTGGCCAGCTCGACTGGCAGCGCTTCGGCTGCGAACGCGCGGCCCGCTGTGGCATCGGTCCCGACCGGGTGATCAACACCTGGCCGCTCGCGAATCTGCAGGGCCTGACACATCGTTGAGTGATGGCTACACTGAGTAGTCTATGCATGGGCTGGATCGCACGGCGATGGAGGCGGTGGTGGCCCGCATCCAGCGGATGTCCGACGAGCACGGGCGGGCGCTCGACGACTCCTGCCGCCTGCTGGCCGACGACGCCTGGCTCGGCCCCGCGGCCGTCCGCTTCGGGCAGGAGGTCCACGGCCTGCGGCACGACCTGCGCTCGACGCTGGCCCGCGCGCTGGCCGACGCCCGGGCCGGGCTGGCGGTGGCCCGGTGAGCCCCGGGCCCGGCTTCACCGGCGTCCGGCAGCCCGAGTTCGACCTGCTGGTCGCCGGGCACGGGGCTCACCGGGC
>NZ_POUA01000461.1 GCF_003236385.1 Spongiactinospora gelatinilytica | reverse complement strand
GCCCCGATGCCCCCCGCGCCACCGCTCGACCTGCCGGTGGCGCGCCGGCCGGCGTCCCCTCGCCGGGCCGGGCCCGGTCGGTGCGGCTGTGCCCGCCCCGGCCGCTTGGCCATTTTGGCTTCCGTCTCACCATCCGATGCGAGAACCATAACGGAGCGTGACGTTTGGTGGACAGCTCCTTTGGGTATTCCGTGGATTCGATTACTCATCGTAAGCGGGCGAAATGGGACGAGGCCGCGCTACGGTATGCGCTGTGCCTACCGGTCAGCCTCTCAACCTGCCGTTCGACCCGATCGAGCGCGCGGCGGCCACCTGGCGTGTCCGGTTCGGGCCGTCCTCGGCGATGGCAGCCGTCACATCGATCATGAGAGCGCACCAGATCCTGCTGTCGCAACTGGACGCGCTGCTCAAACCGTATGACTTGACCTTCGCCCGGTACGAAGCACTCGTACTGCTGACCTTCAGCAAAACCGGCTCGCTGCCGCTGTCCAAGCTCGGCGAGCGGCTGATGGTCCACCCGACGAGCGTCACCAACACCGTCACCCGGCTCGAAACGGCCGGCCTGGTCCGCCGGCTGCGCAACCCCAGGGACGGCCGGGGCGTGCTGGCCGAGATCACGCCGTCCGGACGTGAGGTCGTACGCGCGGCCACCACCGACCTGATGGCCGCCGACTTCGGCCTGTCCATGTACGACGAGGCCGAGTTGCAGGAGATGTTCGCCGCTCTGCGCACACTCCGGGTCGCCGCGGGAGACTTCCCCGCCCTGGGCTAAAATAGTAGGACGTCCTAGTATTTACCCGTCGATCGCCGAGCGACCGCTGGGCGAGGCGCACTGCCGTACCGGAACATGGAGGCAGCAGTATGGACGCAGAGCAGATAGCCGAAGGCCGCAGGCGCTGGCAGGAGCGTTTCGACCAGGCGCGCAAGCGTGACGCGGAGTTCCGCACCCTTTCCGGCCTGGAGGTCGAGCCCGTCTACGGGCCGCCCGAGGGCACCGCCGACCCGCGCATGGAGCGGATCGGCTGGCCGGGAGAGTACCCCTACACGCGCGGGCTGCACCCCACCGGCTACCGGGGCAGGCCATGGACGATCCGGCAGTTCGCCGGGTTCGGCAACGCGCGGCAGACCAACGAGCGCTACAAGATGATCCTCGGCGCGGGCGGCGGGGGGCTGTCGGTGGCCTTCGACATGCCGACCCTGATGGGCCGCGACTCCGACGACCCGAGATCGCTCGGCGAGGTCGGGCACTGCGGCGTCGCGGTCGACTCCGCGATGGACATGGACGTCCTGTTCGACGGCATCCCGCTGGGCGACGTGACCACGTCGATGACGATCAGCGGGCCCGCCGTGCCGATCTTCTGCATGTACCTCGTCGCGGCCGAACGCCAGGGCGTGCCCATCGGGCGGCTCAACGGCACGCTCCAGACCGACATCTTCAAGGAGTACATCGCGCAGAAGGAGTGGCTGTTCGCGCCCGAGCCGCACCTGCGGCTCATCGGTGACCTGATGGAGTTCTGTGTCGCGGAGATCCCGGCGTACAAGCCGCTCTCGGTGTCGGGCTACCACATCCGCGAGGCGGGCGCGACCGCCGCCCAGGAGCTGGCCTTCACGCTGGCCGACGGCTTCGGATACGTGGAGCTGGGGCTGTCGCGCGGGCTCGACGTGGACGTGTTCGGTCCGGGGCTGTCGTTCTTCTTCGACGCGCACATCGACTTCTTCGAGGAGATCGCCAAGTTCCGGGCCGCGCGGCGGATCTGGGCGCGCTGGATGCGCGACACCTACGGCGCGCGTACCGAGAAGGCCCAATGGCTGCGCTTCCACACCCAGACCGCCGGGGTGTCGCTGACCGCGCAGCAGCCCGACAACAACATCGTCCGCACCGCCATCGAGGCCCTGGCCGCGGTGCTCGGCGGCACCAACTCGCTGCACACCAACGCCCTGGACGAGGTGCTCGCACTGCCCTCGGAGAAGGCCGCCGAGATCGCGCTGCGCACCCAGCAGGTGATCATGGAGGAGACCGAGGTCGCCAACGTGGCCGACCCCCTCGGCGGGTCCTGGTACATCGAGGCGCTGACCGACCGGATGGAGGCCGAGGCGGAGGCGATCTTCAAGCGCATCCGCGAGATGGGCACCGACGGCACGATGACCTCCGGCATCCTGCGCGGCATCGAGGACGGCTGGTTCATGTCGGAGATCGCCGAGTCCGCCTTCGACTACCAGCGCAAGCTGGAGAAGGGCGAGAAGAAGATCGTCGGCGTCAACTGCCACACCGCCTCGGTGGAGGAGCCGCTGCCGATCCTGCGGGTCAGCCACGAGGTCGAGCGGGAACAGAACCGCGTGCTCGCCGAGCGCCGCACCGGACGCGACCAGGCCGCGGTCGACGCCGCCATGGCCGCGCTGGTGGCCGCGGCCCGCGGCAGCGGCAACATGATCCCTCCGATGCTCGACGCGGCCCGCGCTGAGGCCACCCTCGGCGAGATCTGCGACGCCCTCAGGGCAGAGTGGGGCACCTACACCGAACCTGCAAGGTTCTAGGTACTTCCAGGCTTCAAGAAATGTTGGAGAGGTAATACGGTGGGCCCTTAACGTCATCAAAGGGGATTCAGGGCGGTAAGAACACCGGGGGAAGTGTGCCGCGAACACAGAACGGGGTGTGGAGCGAGCTGCGCATCGACTCCACGCCCCATGTGACGGTAGCCGTATCACCACAGGTCACGGCGCTGGCCATTCTGGCCGATGCCATCTCCGGCCGCCGGAGGGGATTGCCGGACCGCTGGCGCGAACACGTGCAGGAGGCGGTCAGCCCGGAAGGCTGGGAGGCGGCGCTGCCGATCGGCGCGCCCGGCCACTCGGTCGCCCCGGACAGCATCGTGCCGCTCACTCCGCTCGGGGAGGTGCCCGTCGCGCGGCACGTCGCCTGGCTGCGCGACGCCAAGCCCGACGACCTGCAGGAGGACCTGGGGCGGACCTTCGGCACGGAGCCGGTGCCCAGACACTGGCGGCGCGTGGCCGACCAGCCGCGGCGCTGGCTGCAGGGGTACGCGACGGCCGTGGACGAGGTGTGGTCGGCCGTCGAGCCGCTGTGGCGGCGGGCCAGGCCCGCCATCGAGCGCGAGGTGGAACGGGTCGGCGCGGCGGTCGTGCGGGGCGCGCACGACGTCCTGTTCGGCTCGCTCAGCGAGCGGATCGTCTACAGCGACGGCACTCTGCGGGTCAGCGACCTCGAACCCGGCAGGTACGAGCTGGGCGGCCGCCGGCTGGTCCTGGTGCCGACCCTGGCGGGCCGCGACTCGATCGTCGTCAACTACGAGCACCCCGAGCTGGTGTGGATCGGCTACCCGCTGCCGGGCGTCGACGCGGTGTGGCGGCAGGCCGGCGGTGACCGGTCGGCGGACGAGCTCTCCGCGGTGCTCGGCGAGATGCGGGCCGGGCTGCTGGCCGTACTGCACACGCCGACGACCATGAGCAGGCTCGCCGAGCAGGCCGGCACGGTGCCCAGCGCCATCACCTACCACTGCGAACGGCTGGCCTCCGCGGGGCTCATCGACCGCGAGCGCAAGGGGCGCGAGGTGTGGGTCACGCGGACCCGCAGAGGCGATGACCTGCTGGAGCTGTTCGACATCTGACCGGCCCCGCCCCGCCTCGTACGGGCATGCGCGGGCATGGGGCAGGATTGGATGTATGAGCCCAGCGGACTTCAATCGACCCGGATCGCTGTACGGCGCCGTGGACCTCGGTGCGCGCAAGCAGGCATTGGAAGCGCAGGCCCGCCGCCAGGCCGCGGCGCAGGACAACGCGGGCGGCGGCGCGCCGGGGGCGGCCGGCGCCGCCACCGTTCTCGA
Source organism: Spongiactinospora gelatinilytica (assembly GCF_003236385.1). GTDB lineage: Bacteria > Actinomycetota > Actinomycetes > Streptosporangiales > Streptosporangiaceae > Spongiactinospora > Spongiactinospora gelatinilytica. The sequence continues at coordinate 1,297 of NZ_POUA01000461.1, read as the reverse complement.
CATCACCGACGAGACCTTCTCCGCCGAAGTGATCGAGCGCTCCATGCGCGTTCCGGTCATCCTCGACCTTTGGGCGACCTGGTGCCAGCCGTGCAAGCAGCTCAGCCCCATCCTGGAGAAGCTGGCCGCCGAGGCGGCCGGCAAGTGGGTGCTGGCCAAGGTCGACGTCGACGCCAATCCCCAGATCAGCCAGGCCCTGCGGGTCCAGAGCATCCCCACGGTGCTCGCGATCTTCCAGGGACAGGCGGTCACCGGCTTCCAGGGGGCGCTGCCCGAGCCGCAGGTGCGCCAGTGGCTCGACCAGCTCATGGAGGCCCTGGCCCCGCACCTGCCCCAGGGCGGCGAGCAGCCGCCGGAGGAGGGCCAGGAGCAGCCGGGCCGCGGCCCGCAGGCCGCCCCCGAGCTGATCGCCGCCGAGGAGGCCATCGAGAAGGGCGACCTCGACGCGGCCAAGGCCGCCTACCAGCGGCTGCTGGCCCACTCGCCGAGCAACGAGGACGCCACGATGGGCCTGGCCGGGGTCACCCTGATCCAGCGCTCGGAGGGCCTCGACCCGGCCGACGTGCAGCGGCGCGCCACCGACCCCAAGGACATCGAGGCCCAGTGCCAGGCGGCCGACCTGGAGATGCTGTCCGGTTCGGTGGAGGCCGCCTTCGACCGGCTCATCCGCACGATCCGGCAGACCTCGGGCGACGAGCGCGACAAGGTCCGGCGTCACCTGCTGGGGCTGTTCGAGGCCCTGCCCAACGGCGACCCGGCCCTGTCCAAGGCCCGCCGGGCGCTCGCCAGCGCCCTGTTCTGACGTCGTGGGGCCGGCCGGGCCCGCGCTCGGCCCGGCCGCCGGTCCGGCTCAGCCGTGGCGGGTGCGGAAGTAGGCGTTCGCGGTCGGGGTGAACATCAGCGGCAGGGCCGTCAGCACCGCCATCAGGTGCAGGAACCTGATGGACGCCAGGACGATCGACGGCACGGTCGCGTCCGCGACCGCCTCGGCGACCGACCCTCCGGAAAGCAGCCAGTTGATCGGCTCGATCACCAGCGAGACGGTGCCGAACCCGCCGAGGCCCGCGGCCAGCGCGATCCGGGCCCAGGGCTTGCCGCGATACAGCCGCATCGCCACGAAGGCGGCCGCGGTGTAGACGGCCAGCCGCAGGCCGATCTGGGGGGCCAGGTCCGCGAGCGTGGCCGAGCCGCCGGCGAGCAGGCCGGCCATGGTGGTGGCGGACTCCAGGACGCCCGCACCGACCGCCGCCAGCCACAGCGCGGCGGCGGTCGCGATGTTGCGGGGGAGGGCGGGGGC
>NZ_POUA01000460.1 GCF_003236385.1 Spongiactinospora gelatinilytica | reverse complement strand
CCACACCCCCGCCCGTCCGAGGCTCGTGCCGTGTGGCCGGTGGAGGTGGGGTGAAGCCGAGCGTGGCCATTTCGTGGTCTATGGCCGGCTCGTCGGCTTGTGTCGTAGGTATGACGACGACTCGGCCGGCGCCGAGGTTCGGGTGGTGGTACGTGCGGGCTCTGGGCGGGTCAGTCGGCATCGCTCACCCGGCCCGCGTGCAGGAGTTCGGCCATGCGCAGTCCTTCCGACCAGGCGATGGGCCCGACGCGGGGCAGTGGGATGGGCTCGCCGGGGTCGCCGGTCCAGATCAGTTCGCCGGTCCAGGCCGCGGCCTCGGGCGGGCCCGCGCCGAGCCAGAACCAGGCCCGCACCCACTTCCCGCCCTCGGCGACCGCGCAGGTGGCGTACCCGCCGGACAGGGCGAACCCGAGCCGGGCCGCGCGCCCCGCGGCCTGGCGGAGTTCGGCGAATCCGGCGTCGGCGTAGGCGTGGCAGGCCGTCCCGGTCACATCGTCCGGCTTGCCGTGCAGGGTGCGGGCGAGCTGCGGTACGCCCTGGATGAGGCCCAGCTTGGCGGCCAGTTCGCGGGCTCCGGCGAGGTCGCCGAGGGTGAGCGGGTGGGCGATCCGCAACTCGGCGCCGGGCGCGACGCAGCGGGATTCGCCGTCCAGGCTCACCGTGCCGATCCGGCCGGCGTCGTCGATCCCGGTGAGCAGCGCCGCCCGGTCGCCCACCGCCACCACCAGGCCGGTGAGCGCGTCCCGCCAGGCGGGGTCGGGCCACAGCTCGCGCATCAGGCCGGCGGGCACGGGCCGCGCGCCGAGCATCCACCGCTCCACCTCGGCGCGGCAGCCGGCCGCGTGCCGCTGGAGGTGATCGCGCAACGCGGTCAGCTCCTCGGCGGCCCGGCTCTCCCTGACCGCCTTGGGCACCGCCTTGCGCGGCCTGCCGTCGCCGTCGCGGCAGATCAGCCGGTCGCCGTCCAGCGCCAGCTCATGACCGGCGGTGGCGGGGACCCATACGTGCTCGTCGCCTGTCCCGGGGGCATGCGGCATGCCGCACATCCTGTCACGCGAGCACCATGGGTAACAGGGATCACCCCTGTCGCACGCTCAGTCGCCGGACTTGGCGGCCTCCGCCTCGTCCATCGCGGCGGCCTCCTCCGGGGTGGGCGCGCTGCCGCCGAGGTGGCGGGGCTGCCACCAGACCCCTGCCGGAATCTCCGGGTAGGTGCGCTGGGCGCGGTCGAGGAGTTCGGTCAGCCGGGCGCTCAGCTCGCCGGTACGGGCCGCCATGTCGTCGCCGCGCTTGGGGTGGATGGGCTCGCCGACCAGGATCGTGATGGGGACGTGCCGCTGCAGCAGGTTGCGCGGACGGCCCTTGGTCCACAGCCGCTGGGTGCCCCACAGCCCGACCGGGATCATCGGCACGCCGGTGGCCGCGGCCATCCTGATCGCGCCGTTCTTGATCTCCTTGACCGTGAACGACCTGCTGATCGTGCCCTCGGCGAACACCCCGACGACCTCGCCCGCCTTGAGCGCGCGCAGCGAGGCCGCGTAGGAGCCCGCGCCCGCCGCGCGATCGACCGGGATGTGGTGCATGCCGCGCATCAGCGGTCCGGAGATCCGGTGGTCGAAGACCTCTTTCTTGGCCAGGAACCGGACCAGCCGCCGCGACCGGCGGGCCCCCATGCCGGCGAAGATGAAGTCGAGATAGCTGATGTGGTTGCTCACCAGCACCGCGCCGCCCTGCCGGGGCACATGGTCCGCGCCCTCTATGTGCAGCTTGAGGTCGAGGGCGCGGAACAGGGTCATCGCCGTCAAGATGACCGGCGGATACACGATCTCCGACATGGAGTTACCGTAACCTACGGCAACGTATCCGCGGGCACACGGCCCGGCGGCGTGAGCAGGGTCAGCGGGGTGTCACCGTGGTCGGCAGGGTGGTGAAGCCCCGGACGTTGCCCATGTGGGAGCGGCGCAGCCCGGAGGGGTCGATCTCGTAGTCCGCGACGGCGGCGACCAGCTCCTCCAGGGCGATCCGCGCCTCCATGCGGCCGAGGCTCGCGCCCATGCAGTAGTGCCGGCCGCCGCTGAAGCTCACCAGGTCGGTGGTGTCCCTGCTCAGGTCGTAGCGGTCAGGGTCGGGAAAGACGCGCGGGTCGCGGTTGGCCGCGGCGATGATGAGCCACATGCGCGACCCGGCGGAGACGCGCGTGCCGTGCAGTTCGGTGTCCTCGGTCAGCAGGCGGGCGACGCCGACCGCGGGCGGGTCGTAGCGCAGGCTCTCCTCGATCCAGCCGGGCACGTCACCGCCGAAGGCGATCTTCCGCTGATCGGGGTGCCGCCAGGCCCAGTACCAGGCGTGGCCGAGCAGGTTGGTGGTGGTCTCGCTGCCGGCCGCCAGCAGGACGAACAGGATCGGCACGATCTGCTCGTCGGGCAGGCTCGCGGTGAGCACCGAGATCATGTCGTCGGCGGGCTCGGCCCGGCGGCGCGCGATCAGCCCGCTGTAGTACTCCAGCAGCGCGGCCCCCGCCGCCGGGCCTTCGGCGGTGACCTCCTGGGTGCCGTCCTCGCGGTGCAGCGAGCGGGCGGCCAGCCTGCGCACCTCGTCGCGGTCGGACTCCGGCACGCCGACCAGCTCGGAGACGACGTCGAGGGGCACGCGGGCGGCGAAGCCCTCGATGAAGTCGAACGTGCCGCGCTCCAGCGCCTCCGCGAGGTGGTGGCGGGCGATCTCACGGACGCGCGGCTCCATGGCGGCGACGCGGCGGGCGGTGAAGCCCCGGGAGACCGGCGTGCGCAGCTCCGTGTGCCTGGGCGGGTCCATCGCGACGAAGGACAGCGCCGCCGAGGCGTCGGGGCCCCACGGCGGGCGGTCCAGCAGCGGGCCGTGTGAACTGGAGTAGCGGGCGTGGTCGGCCAGCGCCGCCGTCACGTCGGCGTGCCTGCTCAGCGCCCAGAAGTCGTCCTCTTCGTTGTGGTAGAGGGGCGCTTCGTCCAGGAGCCTGGCATAGGCCGGAAACGGGTCGTCATGGATCGCGTAATCGAACGGGCTGTACTTTACCCCCATGTGCACTACTCCCTAGCGAAAAGCGCATCGACCAGGCGAGCCTAACCGGGCATCTCTAGAGATGCGATACTTGACAGGCCGGCTGACCACATGATGTCAAATCGACCCGGGGGCGGCGAGGCCCGGCCGGAGCCCCTCCCCGGCCGGGGCTCCGGGGCCCGCCGCCCGCCGAACCGGATGACATGGTCTCCTCACCCGGCCGTATTCCATTCTTCACGAAGAATGGAATAGAGGATCTGGTCGTGCCATTCTCCCATCCGCCACTGCGCCCGGCGGATGACCCCTTCACGCTGGAATCCGATTTTCTCGAGCACGCGCTGCTCGGCGAGGTTCTTCACGTCCGTGCCCGCTTGGATGCGGTGTACGGGCGTGTGCGCGAACAGATAGCCGACGAGGTCGCGCTGGGCGGCGGTCCCGATGCCCTTGCCGCGGAACGCCGAAATGATCAGAATGCCGAACTCCCAGCTCCACGAGGTGGCCCGCGGGCCCCAGAAGCGCTTGTTCCAGCTCACCCAGCCGGCGAAGGCGCCGTCGGCCTCGACGATCAGCCCGCCGTCGTCGGGGCCCAGGTAGCCGCCGGCCGCGACCTTCTCCCTGATGTGCTGAAGGTTGCGGTGGCCGAACCACTGGAGTTCGCCGGTGCCTTCCGGCGAGGAGAGGACCTCTTCCATACGCGCCACATCCGATTCCCGCAGCGGACGTAGTTCGACGTTCATCAAGATGGATTCACTCCTTGTCGAAACGACACGGCCCGGCGGGTCGCCGCCCGCCGGGCCTTGGGGGGTTTCCGCGATTTCAGCGGCTTCAGCGGTTTCAGTGGCCGCGGAACGCCTCCTCCAGCCACCATGCCGCCGGGCCTGAGGCGATCTTCGCGTGGACGAGCAGCGGGCGGTCGCGCGGGCCCGTCACCCATTCGGCCACGGCGGCGAGGTCGGCCGGCTCGCGTACGGTGACCCCCGCGCAGCCGTGGCCGCGGGCGATGGCGGCCAGGTCGGCGGGCGGGAAGGTCACGGTGTCGAGCGGGTGGCCCTCGGGGCCGAAGTGGTGCACTTCCGCGCCGTACGCCTCGTCGTCGTAGACGACGATCACCATCGGCAGGCCGAGGCGCACCACCGTCTCCAGCTCCGAAAGGCCCATCAGCGCGCCGCCGTCGCCGAGCGCCGCGACCGGCAGCCGGTGCGGCTGGGCCAGGGCCGCCCCGATCGCCGTGGCGAGGCCCAGGCCGACGGCCTGGAACGCCTGGGTGAAGCAGAATCCCCGCTCGTCCGGCACCGAAAGGTACATCGACGGATAGCCCATGAAATTTCCTGAATCAACGGCGACCACCCGTTCCCGGGGCAGCACGTCGTCCAGTTCCATCGTCAGGGTCCGCGGGTCGATCCGCCCGTCGCCAAGGGCGTCCTTGTACGGCACGTCGCGCCAGCGGATCTCCCGCTCGATCCGCTCGGCCAGCCCCGGCGACCGGTACCCGGGCCGCGCCCCCGGCATGCGGGCGGCGGCGAGCGTCGCGGTCTCGCGGACGTCGCCCACGACGCCGAGATCGACGCCGCGGTGCCGGCCGATCGCGGCCCGCTCGATGTCCACCTGGACGACCGTCGTGCGGGGGCCGATCAGCGCGCCGTGCCGGGTGGTCCACATGTTCAGGCCGCAGCCCCAGGACACCAGCAGGTCGGCGCCGCGGATCAGTTCGGCGGCGAGGGGTGAGGCGAAGCCGCCGCTGACGTCGAGGTCCCACGGGTCGCCCCGGAACAGGCCCTTGGCCACCGCGGACGTGGCCAGCAGCGCCCCGGCCCGGCCGGCCAGCGCGACCAGGGCGTCGCGGGCGTGCCGCGCGCCCCGCCCGGCTACGAACACCGGGCGGCGCGCCGCGGCCAGCGCGTCCACCAGCGCGGCGACCTGGTCCGGGCACGGCGGTGCTTCGTCGGGCGGAGGGCCGGGCGCCGGTGACGCGGCCTGCCGTACGGGCAGCGCCTGGACGTCCAGCGGCAGGTTGAGCAGCACCGTACGGCGGTCGCGCAGCGCCAGGCGGGCGGCCCGCGCCGCGTCGGCCACCGCCGACTCCGCCGACCGGACCCGCACCGCGACCGCCCCCACCGCCGCCACCATGGC
>NZ_POUA01000045.1 GCF_003236385.1 Spongiactinospora gelatinilytica | reverse complement strand
GCGACCCCGACGCCTCCGACACCGCCTCCTTCGACGAGTGCCTGGAACTGCTGCACCTGGGCGGGCGCAGCCTGCCGCACGCGGTGCTGATGATGATCCCCGAGGCGTGGGAGAACCACACCGAGATGGACCCCGCCCGGCGGGCGTTCTATGAGTTCCACTCCACGCTGATGGAGGCGTGGGACGGCCCGGCGTCGATCACCTTCTCCGACGGCACCCTGGTCGGCGCCGTCCTGGACCGCAACGGCCTGCGCCCCGGCCGGTTCTGGGTCACCGGGGACGGCCTGGTCGTGCTCGCCTCCGAGGCGGGCGTGCTGGACATCCCGGCCGAGGACGTGGTCCGCAAGGGCCGCCTCCAGCCGGGCCGGATGTTCCTGATCGACACCGCCCGCGGCAAGATCATCGAGGACGACGAGATCAAGGCGGAGCTGGCCGCCGCCCTGCCGTACGGGGAGTGGCTGCACGCCGGGCTGGTCCGCTTCGAGGAGCTGCCCGCCCGCGAGCGGCAGATCCCCACCCACGAGGCGCTGGTCAAGCGGCAGCAGACGTTCGGCTACACCGAGGAGGAGCTGCGGGTCATCCTGGCCCCGATGGCCAGGACCGGCGGCGAGCCGCTGGGCTCGATGGGCACCGACACGCCGGTGGCGGTGCTGAGCGAGCGGCCCAGGCTGCTGTTCGACTACTTCAGCCAGCTCTTCGCGCAGGTCACCAACCCGCCGCTGGACGCCATCCGCGAGGAACTGGTCACCTCGCTGCAGTCCACCATCGGGCCCGAGGGCAACCTGCTGGAGCCGGGGCCCGCCTCCTGCCGGCGGCTGGTACTGCCGTACCCGGTGATCGACAACGACGAGCTCGCGAAGATCATCCACATCAACGACGAGGGCGCGCTGCCCGGCTTCCAGCCGCATGTCGTCTCGGGCCTGTACGAGGTCGCGGCCGGCGGCGAGGCGCTGCTCGCCCGCCTTGAGGAGATCCGCGCCGAGGTGTCGCAGGCCATCGCCGGCGGCGCGCGGATCATCGTGCTGTCCGACCGCGGCTCCTCCGCCACCATGGCGCCGATCCCGGCGCTGATGCTCACTGGAGCGGTACATCACCACCTGATCAGGGAGAAGAGCCGCACCCGGGCCGGTCTGGTCATCGAGACCGCCGAGGCTAGGGAGTGCCACCACATGGCGCTGCTGATCGGCTACGGCGCCTCCGCGGTCAACCCCTACCTGGCCATCGAGACCGTCGAGGACATGATCGCCACCGGCGTGCTCGACCCCGACCCGCGCAAGGCCGTGCGCAACCTGATCAAGGCGTACGGCAAGGGCGTGCTGAAGGTCATGTCCAAGATGGGGGTCTCCACCGTCGCCTCCTACACCGGCGCGCAGATCTTCGAGGCGCTCGGCCTGGGCCAGGAGGTCATCGACGCCTGCTTCGCCGGGACCACCTCCCGCCTGGGCGGCGTCGGCTTCGACGTGCTCGCCCGCGAGATCGCCGAGCGGCACGGGCGCGCCTACCCCCGGGTGGAGAACGCCCACCGCCGTCTTGAGGTCGGCGGGGAGTACCAGTGGCGGCGCGAGGGCGAGCCGCACCTGTTCAACCCCGAGACCGTCTTCAAGCTCCAGCACGCCACCCGCACCCGCCGCTATGAGATCTTCAAGGAGTACACCGGCCTGGTGGACTCCCAGTCCGAGCGGCTGATGACCCTGCGCGGCATGTTCCGGCTGCGCGGGCGCACGCCGGTGCCGCTGTCGGAGGTCGAGCCGGTCGCCGAGATCGTCAAGCGGTTCTCCACCGGCGCGATGTCCTACGGGTCGATCTCCAGGGAGGCCCACGAGACGCTGGCCATCGCGATGAACCGGCTGGGCGGCAAGTCCAACACCGGCGAGGGCGGCGAGGAGCCCGAGCGGCTCTACGACGCCGAACGGCGCAGCGCGATCAAGCAGGTGGCCAGCGGCCGGTTCGGCGTCACCAGCGAGTACCTGGTGAACGCGACCGACCTGCAGATCAAGATGGCGCAGGGCGCCAAGCCCGGCGAGGGCGGCCAGCTTCCCGGCCACAAGGTCTACCCGTGGATCGCCCGCACCCGTCACTCCACGCCGGGCGTGGGCCTGATCTCGCCGCCGCCGCACCACGACATCTACTCCATCGAGGACCTCGCCCAGCTCATCCACGACCTGAAGAACGCCAACCCGGCCTCCCGCGTCCATGTGAAGCTGGTGGCCGAGGTCGGGGTCGGCACGGTCGCGGCGGGGGTGTCCAAGGCGCACGCCGACGTGGTGCTCATCTCCGGGCACGACGGCGGCACCGGCGCCTCGCCGCAGACCAGCATCAAGCACGCCGGCGCGCCGTGGGAGCTCGGCCTGGCCGAGACCCAGCAGACCCTGCTGCTCAACGGCCTGCGCGACCGGATCGTGGTGCAGGTGGACGGCCAGCTCAAGACCGGCCGCGACGTCGTGGTGGCGGCGCTGCTCGGCGCGGAGGAGTACGGCTTCGCCACCGCGCCGCTGGTGGTGTCGGGCTGTGTGATGATGCGCGTCTGCCACCTGGACACCTGCCCGGTCGGCGTGGCCACCCAGAACCCCGAGCTGCGCAAGCGGTTCTCCGGCAAGCCGGAGTTCGTGGTCAACTTCTTCGAGTTCATCGCCGAGGAGGTCCGCGAGCTGCTGGCCGAGCTGGGGTTCCGGTCGCTGGACGAGGCCATCGGGCACAGCGAGCTGCTGGACACCCGGGCGGCGGTGGACCACTGGAAGGCGTCCGGGCTGGACCTGTCGCCGATCCTGTACCGCCCGGAGGTGCCGGCGAGCGCGTCGCTGCGCCGTACCCAGGCCCAGGACCACGGCCTGGACCGGGCGCTGGACAACACGCTCATCCAGCTCGCCGAGGGCGCGCTGAACCTCGGCGAGCCGGTCACCCTGCAACTGCCGATCCGCAACGTCAACCGCACGGTCGGCACCATGCTGGGCCACGAGGTCACCAAGCGGTACGGCGGGTCCGGCCTGCCGGACGACACCATCGACGTGTCGTTCAGCGGCAGCGCGGGCAACTCCTTCGGGGCGTTCGTGCCCAGGGGGGTCACGCTGCGCCTGACCGGCGACGCCAACGACTACCTGGGCAAGGGCCTGTCCGGCGGCCGGCTGGTCGTCCGGCCGCACCAGGACGCGCAGTTCGCCGCCGAGACCCAGGTCATCGCCGGGAACGTCGGCCTGTACGGGGCCACCTCGGGTGAGGTGTTCGTCCGCGGGATCGTCGGCGAGCGGTTCTGCGTCCGCAACTCCGGCGCCACCGCCGTGGTGGAGGGCGTCGGCGACCACGGTTGTGAGTACATGACCGGCGGCCGGGCCGTCATCCTCGGGCCCACCGGGCGCAACCTCGCGGCCGGGATGTCGGGCGGCATCGCCTACGTGCTCGACCTTGAGACCGCGCGGGTCAACCGCGAGATGGTCGAGATCGAGCCGCTGGACGAGGCCGACACCGAGTTCCTGCGCCAGATCGTCGAGCGGCACCTGGCCGAGACCGGCTCCACGGTCGCCAAGGAGCTGCTCGCCGGCTGGGAGGCGGCGCCGAGCCGGTTCGGCAAGATCATGCCCCGGGACTACAAGCGGGTGCTCGCCGCGCGGGCCGCCGCCGAGGCCGAGGGGCGCGACATCGACGAGGCGGTCATGGCCGCCGCGCACGGATAAGGGAGGTTCGACGATGGCCGACCCCAAGGGGTTTCTCACGCACCCGCGCGAGCTGCCGGCGCGCCGGCCCGTGGACGTGCGCATCCGCGACTGGCGGGAGGTCTACACCGACTTCCCGCGGCCCGCGCTGGCCAGGCAGGCCGCGCGGTGCATGGACTGCGGCATCCCGTTCTGCCACAACGGCTGCCCGCTGGGCAACCTGATCCCGGAGTGGAACGACCTCGTCTACCGCGACGACTGGCACGACGCGGTCGAACGGCTGCACGCCACCAACAACTTCCCGGAGTTCACCGGGAGGCTGTGCCCCGCCCCGTGCGAGGCGGCGTGCGTGCTGGGGATCAACTCCGACCCGGTCGCGATCAAGCAGGTCGAGGTGGAGATCATCGACCGGGCCTTCGCCGAGGGCTGGGTCACCCCGCAGCCGCCCCTGTCCAGGACCGGCAAGCGGGTCGCGGTGGTCGGCTCCGGTCCGGCCGGGCTCGCCGCCGCCCAGCAGCTCACCCGCGCGGGCCACGACGTCGTGGTGTTCGAGCGGGCCGACCGGATCGGCGGGCTGCTGCGGTACGGCATCCCCGAGTTCAAGATGGAAAAGCGGCACATCGACCGGCGCATCGCGCAGATGCGGGCCGAGGGCACCGAGTTCCGCACAGGCGTCAACGTCGGCGTGGACATCACCGCCGCCGAGCTGCGCGAGCGGTTCGACGCGGTGGTCCTCGCGGGCGGCGCGACGGCCTGGCGCGACCTGCCGGTGCCCGGCCGCGAGCTGGACGGCATCCACCAGGCGATGGAGTACCTTCCGCTCGCCAACCGGGTGCAGGAGGGCGACTACGCGGTTCCGCCGATCTCTTCGGAGGGCAAGCACGTGGTGGTGATCGGCGGCGGCGACACCGGGGCGGACTGCATCGGCACGGCGCTGCGCCAGGGCGCGGCCTCGATCACCCAGCTTGAGATCATGCCCCGGCCGCCGGAGTCGCGGCCGGGCGGTCAGCCGTGGCCGACCTTCCCGACGCTGTTCAAGATGGAAAGCGCCCACGAGGAGCTGGCCGGGCACGGCGGCGACCGGGTGTACGCGGTCTCCACGACCGAGTTCGCCGGCGACGCCGAAGGGCGGGTCAGGGCGCTGCGCCTGGTGGAGGTGGAGGGCCCGGGCAGCGGGTTCAAGCCGATCCCCGGCACCGAGCGGGAGATCCCCGCCGAGCTGGTCACGCTGGCGATGGGCTTCGTCGGCCCGGAGCACGGCGGCCTGCTCGCCGACCTGGCCGACCTGGCCGGGCGGTCGGGGGAGGGCGGGTCGTTCTTCGACGCCCGGGGCAACGTGGCCCGTGACGTCTCCTACATGTCGGCGCTGGACGGCGTCTTCGTGGCGGGCGACATGGGCCGGGGGCAGTCGCTGATCGTCTGGGCCATCGCCGAGGGCCGCTCGGCCGCCGCGGCGGCCGACCGCTACCTCACCGGCCGTACGGCACTGCCCGTCGCGATCCCCCCAACGGCCCGTCCGCTGGTTTGACGGGTTCCGACACACCGGCGATCACGCACGTCCGCCCCCTTCGCGGGGGCGGCGTGCATGATCTTTCTGATCCCTTCTGGTTCGCGGGTACGGTGGGCCCCTGTCCGTTGCTGCCGTACAAATCGCGAAAAGTCAGTCAAAAGATGCCAGGAGGGTGAAATAGCGGAGTCTAGGGTTAGATCCCTGGACAGAATGCTGGGAGAGCCGGCACAGCGGGAGGGTAGATGAGACGGGGGAACGATCGCCTGGCCCGCGCCATGGCCGCGCTCACCGTGACCTGCGCCATGACACTGGCCGTCACGGGCGCCGGGCCGGTGCCCGCGGCGGCCGCCGGCGCGCCGGAGGGGCTCCAGGCCCGCCTGGTGTTCTACGCCGAAGGCGGCCAGGCCGCGGCCGAACGGGCCGTACGGGAGGCGGGCGGCACGCTACGCCCCCGCGAGGGCGACCCCCGGCTCGGATACCTCGTCGCCGACGGCCCAGGGACGGCGTTCGTCCGCGCCCTGGGGCGCAGCGACGCCATCGTCGGCGTCTCCGCCAACCGGCGGATCGGGACGGCCACCCGGGCGGGGGGCACGCTCGCCGTACCCCGCGTCGACAAGGACCTCGCCGGCCACGCCGACCTCGGCGCCGCCCTCGCCGGGGGCTCGGAACCGCTCGCCGACCGGCAGTGGGACATGAAGATGATCGGCGCGACCGCCGCGCGCTCCCACGCCACCGCGCCCGGCGACAAGCGGGTCCTGGTCGGGGTGATCGACACCGGAGTGGACGGCTCGCACCCCGACATCGCGCCCAACTTCGACCGCGGGCTCAGCCGCAACTTCGTCACCGACCAGCCCAAGGACCCCAAGGGCGAGACGCTGGACGGCCCCTGCGAGCACCCCGGCTGCAAGGACCCCGCGGACGTGGACGACGACGGCCACGGCACCCACGTCGCCAGCACGATCGCCTCGCCCGTCAACGGCCTCGGCGTCGCCGGCGTCGCGCCCAACGTGACCCTGGTCAACATACGCGCCGGGCAGGACTCAGGGCTGTTCTTCCTCAAGCCCAGCCTGGACGCCCTGACCTACGCCGCCGACGCCGGCATCGACGTGGTCAACATGAGCTACTACATCGATCCCTGGCTGTTCAACTGCACCGACAACCCCGCCGACTCCGAGGCCGAGCGGATGGAGCAGCGCGGCATCATCACCGGCATGCAGCGCGCCCTGGACTACGCCCGCGGCAAGGGCGTCACGCTGATCAGCGCCATCGGCAACGGCGCCACCGACCTCGGGCGCCCCGAGGTGGACACCACCAGTCCCGACCACCCCTCAGGGTCCGAGCGCACCCGGCGGATCGACAACTCCTGCCTGAACGTCCCGGCCGAGTCCAAGGGCGTCATCTCGGTCTCCGCGGTCGGCCCGGACAAGGTCAAGGCCGCCTACTCCGACTACGGCATCGAGCAGACCGACCTCACCGCGCCGGGCGGCGACGCCGGGGGCGGCGACGTCACCAAGACCATCCTGGCCGCAGCGCCCGAGCGGGCGCTGCGCGAGCGCGGCCTGATCGGCCCGGACGGCGCCTCCAAGAGCCCGTCCGTCGTACGCGACTGCCGCGGCGGCACCTGCGCCTACTACCAGTACCTCCAGGGCACCTCGATGGCCGCCCCGCACGCCACCGGCGTGGCCGCCATCCTGATCAGCCGGTTCGGCGAGAACGCGAACGGGTCCAAGGGGGCGGCGGGCGGCAAGGCGGCGGGCGGCGCGTTCGGCATGGACCCCGGCAAGGTCCGTGAACTGCTCTACGAGACCGCCACCCCGATCGCCTGCCCGATGCCGCGCGGCCAGCGGTACATGAGCGGCACCCAGATGTGCGAGGGCGACCGCGCGCGCAACGGCTTCTACGGCCGCGGGCTCGTCGACGCCGCCAAGGCCGCGACCATTCGGCCCTGAGTACCCGGCTTAAGGATCATGAGTGCGGTCGCGGGGGTGGTTGAGTAGGCGGGCGGATGCCGCTCGCCGGGCGCCGGTCTAACGTCGATGACATGGGATATCGGCTGGTCGGAGACGCCACGATGGTCGTCCACTTCCTCTTCCTCGCCTACATGGCGGTCGGCGGGTTCCTGGCCTGGCGGCTGCCGCGGACCATCTGGGCGCACGCCGCGGTCGCGGCCTGGGGACTGATCTCGATCGCCACAGGGGTGGAGTGCCCGCTGACCGCCCTGGAGAACTGGGGCAGGAACAACGCCGGGCTCGCCGGGCTCGCCCCGAGCGGGTTCATCGACCACTACATCGAGGGGATGATCTACCCCGAGGAGTACACCACGGTGGTGCGCTGGATCGTCGCCGCCCTCGTGCTGACCTCCTGGATCGGCTACGGAACTCTGTCCAGGCGGCGGGCCGCGCGCCGCGGGCCGGTGGAACGGCCCAGCTCAGAGGGCCTGACGTCGGCGTGATCTTCACCAGGTGCTCTCGCCCGGTCAACGCGGATGTCATCACCAAGTGGTCTGTACCAATAAAGTAGTCGTGTGACTCGTCGCGCAAAGATCGTCTGTACCCTCGGCCCCGCAACCTCCTCCCCCGAGCGCATCCGCGAGCTCGTCGCCTCCGGGATGGACGTCGCGCGGTTCAACCTCAGCCACGGCACCCAGGAGCTGCACAAGGAGATCTACGACCGGGTGCGGGAGGCGGCCGCCGACCTTGGCCGGGGCGTCGGCCTGCTGGCCGACCTGCAGGGTCCGAAGATCCGCGTAGGCACCTTCGAGGAAGGACCCGTCCGCCTCGGCTTCGGCGACGTGTTCGCGATCACCACCGAGAAGGTCCCCGGCGACCGCGAGCAGGTCTCCACCACCTACGCCGGGCTGCCCAACGACGTCAAGGCCGGTGACACCGTCCTGGTCGACGACGGCCGCGTGGTGCTGGAGGTGACCCGGGTCGACGGCCCGCGCGTCACCCTTCGCGTGGTCGTCGGCGGCATGATCTCCGACAACAAGGGCCTCAACCTGCCGGGCGTCAACGTCAGCGCGCCCGCCCTCACCGACAAGGACGAGGCCGACCTGCGCTGGGCGCTGCGCACCGGCTTCGACATGATCGCGCTGTCGTTCGTCAGGCGGCCGTCCGACGCCGATGTCGTCCGCAACATCATGGAGCAGGAGGCGGTCCGCCTCCCGCTGCTCGCCAAGATCGAAAAGCCGCAGGCGGTGGAGCGGCTCCCCGAGGTCGTCGAGGCGTTCGACGGCATCATGGTCGCCCGGGGCGACCTCGGTGTGGAGCTGCCGCTGGAAGACGTGCCGATCGTGCAGAAGCGGGCCATCGAGCTGTGCCGGGAGAAGGCCAGGCCGGTCATCGTGGCCACCCAGATGCTCGACTCGATGATGCACTCCCCGCGGCCCACCCGCGCCGAGGCGTCCGACGTCGCCAACGCGGTGATGGACGGCGCCGACGCGGTCATGCTCTCCGGCGAGACGTCCGTCGGCTCCTACCCGATCGAGGCCGTTCAGACGATGGACCGCATCGCCTGCGCGGCCGAGCGCGCGGTCCTGCACGCCACCCACACGCTGGACCGCATGCCGGAGACCACCGGCGGCGCCATCGCGCGAGCCGCCGCAGAGGTCGGGGCCATCGTCGGGGCCAAGGTCCTGGTGGCCTTCACGATGTCCGGCGAGACCGCCCGCCGGCTGGCCCGCTACCGCTCGTCCATTCCGCTGGTGGCCTTCACCTCGGCCCCGCACGTGCGCGGCCAGCTCTCCCTGACCTGGGGCGTGGAGACCTTCCACGTGCCGTTCGTCCACCACACCGACGACATGGTCAGGCAGGTCGAGTCGTCGCTGCTCAACCTGGGCCGCTGCGAGAAGGGCGACAAGGTCGTCATCGTCGCGGGCTCCCCGCCCGGCACCCACGGCTCCACCAACGCCCTGCGGGTCCACACCATCGGCTCGGCGGTCTCCCACCCCAGCTAGCCCGGCACCCGGGCGCGGACGGCGGGGCGCGCCCGCCGTTCGCCCGCGCCGGGGAAGGCGTGAGCGAGCCGCGGGCGAAGGGTGGGAGAGGGCACGAGTGCGCCGATCGATCAAGGGTGCCGGAAGTGGGACTCGAACCCACATGCCCTCGCGGACAAACGCTTTTGAGGCGTTCGCGTATGCCTATTCCGCCATTCCGGCTAACTATGAACTTGTCCCGGTTTGACAGGGAACTCTGACCGACCGAAGTCGATCGGCGAGCGTCCGTCAGCGTGGTACTAGCGTACCGGACGTCGGTACCCTTCTGGTCGTGAGTACGCAGCGGCGAGTAGTGATCGCGGAGGACGAGGCCCTGATCCGCCTCGATCTCAAGGAGATGCTGGAAGAGGACGGCTATGCCGTCGTCGGGGAGGCGGGAGATGGCGAGACCGCGGTCAAGCTCGCTCTGGAGCTGCGCCCGGATCTGGTGATCCTGGACGTCAAGATGCCCGTCCTGGACGGGATCTCGGCCGCGGAGCGGATCGTCTCCGAGCGGGTGGCACCCTGCCTGATCCTGACCGCCTTCTCCCAGCGCGACCTGGTGGAACGGGCGCGCGACGCCGGGGCGATGGCCTATCTGGTCAAGCCGTTCACCAAGTCCGACCTGGTGCCCGCGATCGAGATGGCGGTCAGCAGGCACGACGAGATCAAGGCCCTGGAGCGCGAGGTCGGCACGCTGTCGGACCGGCTGGAGACGCGCAAGCTGGTCGAGCGGGCCAAGGGGCTGTTGATGGCCAGGCACGGCTGGACCGAGCCGCAGGCGTTCCGGTGGATCCAGAAGGCGTCCATGGACCGCCGGCTGAGCATGCGGCAGGTCGCCCAGGTCGTGGTGGACGAGGCGGCGGCCGGGCCGGCGCCCGAGTCCTGAGGTCCGCCTCCCCGGCGCGGGGGACCGCTCAGCGGTTCTTGCAGGTCTCCCGCAGCAGCCGGTCCAGCGATCCCCGCAGTTCCGCCGTGACCTCGAGCTCCAGGTAGCGCCGTTCGAGGCCGGGCAGGCTCGCCCAGAACGGGAACGCGTAGGGCTTCTTGGCGTCGGCCATGGAGTGGGCCGAGCAGTTCGGGGCGGTGAAGCGCACCGGCACGGTCAGTTCCTCCCGCTCCGGGCCCAGTACGGCGAGCGGCTTCTCCCGCGCGCCGGTCGGCGACAGACCGAAGATCACGCTGCCGCCGACATCGTGCAACGTGACGGTGGTGCCGGGCGTCCTGCGCCGCATCACGACCTCGCCGGCCAGCGCGTCGCCCCGCCGGGTCCACCGGGCGCCGAGCCGTACGTCCGCGGCCGCGCGCACGGCCTGGGCGCCGCACTCCAGGCCGACCAGGCGGGTCACCAGCGGGTCGGGGTGGGGGAGCGGCAGGCGGACCTGGCGGGTGCCGGCCGGCTCCCTGATCC
>NZ_POUA01000459.1 GCF_003236385.1 Spongiactinospora gelatinilytica | reverse complement strand
GTCTGTTGCGGCAGGGCTAGAGAGGGGAAGGGTCCGATGTCCACCGAAGACCCGCGGGGCAGGTTGCGTCAGATCGATGACGATCTCGCGCGGTTGCGCGATGACCTGGGGAGCGGCGTCGACGGCCCGAAGGACGCGGCGGACGACGCGTCCGCGCTGAGCCAGCGGGAGGAGCACAACGCGCTGATCGAGGCGCTGGAGTCGGAGCGGGCGCGGATCGTGCGGCAGCTCGGCGAGGGGTGAAGGCAGGTGGGGGTGAGGGGTCCTCATGAGCGTGCCACCCCCTGGCAGGCCCATGAGGACGCTTTCCCCTCAGGGCGGCGTCAGTCCTTGACCGCGCCGCCGAGTCCGGCGACCAGCCTGCGCTGCACCGCCACGAAGAAGATCAGTACCGGGATCGTCATCAGGGTCGAGGCCGCCATGATGCCGCCCCAGTCGTTCTCGTCCGGTTTGAAGAAGACCAGGAGGGCGGCCGGGAGGGTCTGGTTGTCCTTGGCGGAGATGATGAAGGTCCTGGCGAAGATGAAGTCGTTCCAGGCCGTGATGAAGGAGAACACGCCGGTGGCGA
Organism: Spongiactinospora gelatinilytica; assembly: GCF_003236385.1. Classification (GTDB taxonomy): domain Bacteria; phylum Actinomycetota; class Actinomycetes; order Streptosporangiales; family Streptosporangiaceae; genus Spongiactinospora; species Spongiactinospora gelatinilytica. The sequence goes on along the minus strand of NZ_POUA01000459.1, from coordinate 4,620 downwards.
TCAGGCCGGGGGCGACCAGCGGGAACAGGATGCGCCACAGTACGACCGGCCGGCTCGCGCCGTCGATCATGGCGGCCTCCTCCAGGGCCTCCGGCACGGCCGCCACGAAGCCGCGCATCATCCAGATCGCGAACGGCAGCGAGAACGCCAGGTGGACGAGCACCAGCGAGCCCAGCGTGTTCAGCCCGACGCCGGGCACCGCCGTACCGATGTCGCGCACCAGGAAGAACAGCGGGATGGTCAGCGCCTCCACCGGCACCATCTGGGCCACCAGGAACATGATCAGCACGGTGGTCCTGAACCTGAACGTGAACCGGGTGACCGCCACCGCCGCCAGGAACGCCACCAGGGCCGACAGGGCCACCACGGCGAGCGCCACCATGAGGCTGTTGAGCAGGTAGCGGGCGAAGTTCTCGCCGCCGAGCACGCGCTCGAAGTGCTCCAGGGTGGGGGCCAGCGTCCAGGGTCGCACCTGGAGCGACTGGATCTCCCCCGCGGGCTTCAGCGCGGAAAGCGCCATCCAGTAGATCGGGAAGAACGTGACCACGGCGGCGACGATCGCCACCGTGTTGGCGGCCAGGCGGGCCCGCTTCACAGCCGCTCCCCCGTCCGGTACAGCGCACGGATGTAGAACATGGTGATGACCAGCAGGATCAGGGTCATGACCACGCCGATCGCCGAGCCCAGGCCGTACTCCGAAGAGCCGAACGCGGTCTGGTAGGCGTAGACGTTGAGCACGGAGTTCTGCAGGGCGATGCCGCCACCGTTGGTCATCACGTAGATCTGTGTGAAGATCTTGAAGTCCCAGATGATCGACTGGATGACCACGATGGTGACCAGCGGGCGCAGGATCGGCAGGATGATCCGCCAGAACGACTGCCACTCCGACGCCCCGTCCAGCCAGGCGGCCTCGCGCACCGAGTGCGGGATGGCCTGGATGCCCGCGTACAACGTGACCATGACCAGCGGGAACGAATGCCACACCACGGTCGCGCCGATCACCCCGAAGGCGACCCACTTGTCGTAGAACCAGTTGAAGCCGTCCAGCCCGAGCACCTGGTTGACCAGGCCGAGGTCGGCGTCGAACAGGAACATCCACACCGTGGACCCGGTCATCGCCGGGGCCGCCCAGGCCGCCATCGCGGCCAGCGACAGCAGCAGCCGCGGCCACCGTCCCGCCCTGGTCAGCACCACGGCGAGGGTCGCGCCGACGGCGAGCGTGACGACCACCAGCGCCACGGCGAAGACGAGCGTCTGGAGGAGGATGGACCAGAACCGCTCGTCGCCGAACAGCGTGGCGTAGTTGCCGAGGCCGATGAACCTCGTCGGCTCACCGCCGCTGACCTGGGCCTGCCGGTAGTCGAAGACCGACAGCAGGCCCAGCATGTAGATCGGGTAGCCGAACAGCGGCACGAGCACCGCGGCCGCGGGCAGCAGGTAGAGCAGGGGCCGCCCGCGGCCCCGCCGGGTCGCCCGCGGCCGGGCGTGCCGTACACGCCCGGCGAGCGGCGCTGCGGGGGTGTGGGTCATGACCGTCCGAACGCGGCGTTCACCGCCGTTGCCGCCTCTTCGGTCGCCTCTTCGACGCTCGACTGCTTGGTCGCGATCTTCTGGAGCATCGTGGGGATGACCTTCTGGTTGTCGATCTTCACCCAGGCCGGGTCGATCGGCACGAACTCGGTGCCCGCCGCCACGGTGTCCAGGAACGGCTTGAGGAAGGGGTCCTTGGCGGCCAGTTCCTCGCGCGCCGTGCTGAGCGTCGGCAGGTTGCCCATCGCCTCGTACATCTTGAGCTGGTAGGACTTGCCGGACAGCAACTGGAGGAACTTCACCGCGAGCGACCGGTGCTTGCTGCTCTTCATCACGCCCAGGTTGTTGCCGCCCGCGAAGGCCGGCGCGACCGAGCCGGGCTCGGCGCCGGGCAGCGGCATGACCTCGTACTTGCCCGCGGCCGCGCCCGCGTCCACCGCCGAGCGGTTGAAGTTGCCGAGGATGCCCATCGCCGCCTTGCCGCTGGCGAACAGTTCGACGGTCTTGCCGCCGGTCAGGCTGGCGCACGCCTGCGGCGGGCAGACGTCGTCGCTGAGCAGGTCGGTGTAGGCCTGGACGCCCTTGCGGGACTCGGGGGAGTTCAGTTTCTCGATGTCGCCGCCCGCGTCCCAGACGAACGGCAGTGCGCCGAAGGTGTACTCGCCGCCCACCGCGATGCCGTACAGATCGGGCTTCTTCTCCCGGATCGTGCGCGCCGCCTTGGTGAGGTCCGCGATGGACTTCGGCGGGTCCAGCTTCAGTTCCTTGAACACGTCGGTGCGGTAGTAGAGCGAGCGGATGCCGATGAACCACGGCACGCCGTACAGCTTGCCGTCCACGGTCGCGGACTGGAACAGGTCGGCGGAGATGTCCCCGCGCTCGGACCAGTTCGCGAGGTCGGGGCCGAGGTCGGCGAAACCGCCCGCCGCGGCGTACTCGGCGAGGTCGGTGTTGCCGTACTCGGCGACGTCGGGGGCGCTCGCCGGGTCGTTGAAGGCCCCCTTGAACCTCTCGTGCCGGGCCGGGGTGGTCGGGATGTAGGTGACCTCGACCGAGGTCCCGGCGTTGGCGGCGGTGAACTCCGCGATGGCCTCCTTGACGACCTTCTCCTTCGGCGCCCGGTTGGGCTCGTCGAAGAGCCACACGCGCAGGGTGCCCGACTTCTCATCACCACCGGTCGCGGTCGGGGCGGTGGACGGCGCGCAGGCCGCCAGCAGCATCAGAGCCGCGCCGGTCACGGCCAAGTTAAGAATCTTCACTAAAACCTCCCGATGGCGGCAGACCCTAAGAGCGCGTCCACAGCACCGGAAGAGCACGACCGGTTTGTTCTGCATTGCACAACGATGTTGTGCATACGTGACTTTGCCGGGAACCGCTCCTACCTTCTGAACCGGTGACGAACGAAACCCCCGCCGAGCGCAACCGGTCGGCCTCACTGCGGCGGGCGCTCGCCGTACTTGAGCACGTCCGCGACCACGCGGGAGCCGATCTGTCGCTGACCCGGCTCGCCGAGGCGGTCGGGCTGCCGAAGAGCACGGTGCTCAGGCTGACCACGCCGCTGCTGGAGGCCGGCCTGCTGGTGCGCGACCGCAGGAGCGGGGCCTACCGGCTGGGTCCCGCCGCGCTGCACCTCGGCCAGGCGTACCTCGCCAGGCTGGACCTGCGCACGGTCGCCGCGGAGGAGTCGCACCGGCTGATGCTGGAGGTGAGCGAGACCGTCCACCTGGTGGTCTACGACCCGCCGGACGTGGTCTACATCGACAAGGTGGAGAACGCCACCAACGTGCGGATGGCCTCGCGGATCGGCAGCCGCGCGCCCGTGTACTGCACCGCGGTCGGCAAGGCGATCCTGGCCTGGCAGCCCGACCACGTGGTGGAGGACGTCGTGGCGGCCGGGATGCCCCCGGTGACCAAGTACACGATCACCGACGGCGCGAGCCTGCGCGCCGAACTGGGCCGGATCAGGCAGCGCGGCTACTCGGTGGACGACCGGGAGAACGAGCCGGAGGTGCGGTGTGTCGGCGCGCCCATCTTCAACCAGGCCAACATGGTGACCTCGGCCATCTCGGTCTCCGGGCTGACCTCGCGGATCACCGCGGCGCGGGTGCGCACGCTCGGGCCGCAGGTGGCCGAGGCCGCGTTGCGGATCTCCAGGAAGTTAGGCTCCACCCGCTGAGGGGGTCGCCTGGTCGTACGCCGCGCGGGCGCGGAGCAGGTCTTCCAGGTGCGCGTCGGCCCACGCCCGGCACGCCGCGATCGGCCCGAACATGGTGCGCCCCAGGTCGGTCAGCTCGTACTCCACCCGGGGCGGGATCTCCGGATAGACCGTGCGGGTGACCATGCCGTCGCGCTCCAGCGCGCGCAGCGTCTGGGTGAGCACCTTCGGGGTCACGCCCCGCATCGGCACCCGCAGCTCGGAGAACCGGCGCGGGCCGTGCTCCAGGCACACGATCACCATGGCGGACCATTTGTCGCCGATCCGGATCGGCATCGCGCTGGACGGGCACGCCGGGTCGAACATCCCCGGATCGAGTGGCTTCTTCACCTGCCCGATGGTAAGTAAGTATCGTTGAAGTAACAAGTACCTTCTGGATACCGTCTCCGACGAGTCGATACGTCTGGAGGCGGACGAAATGCGTGCCATTCGTTTTCATGAGTACGGCCCGGCCGAGGTGCTCCGGCTGGAGGAGGTCCCCGATCCGGTCGCCGGGCCGGGCGAGGTGCTGGTCCGTGTGGAGGCCGCCGGGATCAGCCACGCCGAGACCCAGATCCGGGCGGGCCTGATGCCCGAGGTGGCGCTGCCGCTGCCGTTCACGCCGGGGTTCGAGGTCGCCGGCACGGTGGTGGCCACCGGCCCGGACACCGACCCGGAGTGGACCGGCGGGCGGGTGCTGGCCATCACGCCGGGCGGCGGCGGTTACGCGGAGCTGGCCGCGATCCCTGCGGGGTCGCTGCGCCCGCTGCCCACCGATCTGGACTCACACGCCGGGCTCGCGCTGCTCTCCTCGGGGGTCGCCGCCGTCGGGGCGTTCGCCGCGGGCGAGGTCGGGCCGGGTGAGACGGTATTGGTCGAGGCCGCCGCGGGCGGGG
>NZ_POUA01000458.1 GCF_003236385.1 Spongiactinospora gelatinilytica | reverse complement strand
GCCCTTCTGTGATGCCCACCGAACCACCCACCACGGCCGCCCCAACACCCGCCGACCCGCCTGCCACCGTCGCCGCGCCCGTCAGCGCCCGCTGACCGGGCACCGCCACCGAACCGCCCGACTCCGCCGCACGGGCCAGCGCCCGCAAACCCGGCACCGCCGCGACCACCGAACCAACCGATGCCGCCGCGCGGACCAGGATCGGCAGGCGGGGCACCGCCGCGGGGCCGTCCGGTGGCGGCGGCGCGTGGGTCAGGGCGCGCAGGGTGAGGGTCGCTGTGACGAGGGCCGAAGCGGCGGCCACGGCCCAGGGCAGCCATGGGGCGAACTCCGGCGTGCGGCGCAGCAGGGTGAACGCCCAGGCGCCGGTCACCGCCGTGCACGCAGGGGCGAGCCAGGACCAGGCCGCAGAGTGGACGTGGGCCCGCCACAGCAGGACCCCGCCGATCCCGCAGAGCGCGGCCACGGCCGGGGCCATCACGGCCGTGTAGTAGGGGTGGAAGACGCCGCCGGTGAAGCTGAAGACCACCAGGTGCGTCACCAGCCAGCCGCCCCACAGCGCCAGCGCCGCGCGGACCGGCTCGGTGCGCCGCTCCCCGTCGTGCGCGAAACCCGCGGCGGGCACCCGGGCCAGGATGAGCGGCCCCGCGACGAGCGCCACCAGCGCGAACGGCAGCAGCCAGGAGATCTGCCCGGCCACCAGGTCGTTGAACATCCGCCCCGCCCCGGGCTCCCCGCCGAACGCGGGCGGGTTGTGCGTGCCCGCCTGCATGCCGAGGAAGCGCCCCAGGCCGTTGTAGCCGATCACCAGGTCCCACATGCTGTTATTGGTGCTGCCCCCCACGAAGGGCCGGCCGGCGGCGGGCCACAGGTCGACGATGGTCATCCACCAGGCGCTGGAGACCAGCAGCGCCGCCCCGGCCGCCGCCGGCGCGCGCAGCCGGCGGGCCAGAGAGCCCGGGGCCGCGTAGAGGTAGACCCCGGCGAAGGCGGGCACGACCAGGTACGCCTGGAGCATCTTGGTGTTGAAGGCCAGGCCGACGAGGACGGCGCAGAGCACCAGCGGGCGGGCCCGCCCGTCGCGCAGCGCGGCCAGGCACGCGCAGGCGGCCCCGGTGAGCAGCAGCACCAGGATCGGGTCGGGGTTGTTGTCGCGGTTGATCGCCACGGTGATCGGGGTCAGCGCCAGCACCAGCGCGGCCAGGTGAGCCGCGACGCGACCGGGGGGGCCGGGGACGCTCCGGCGTACCGCGATGTGCAGCAGCCACACGGTGGCCAGGCCCGCCGCCGCCTGCGGAAGCAGCAGGCTCCAGCTCGACATGCCGAAGACCCGCACGGACAGGCCCGTCACCCACAGCGCGAGCGGCGGCTTGTCGACGGTGATGAACGACCCGGCGTCGAGCGCGCCGAAGAAGAACGCCTTCCAGCTCTGCGTGCCGGACAGCACCGCCGCGGAGTAGTAGGTGTTGGCGTGCCCGTTGCGGCCCAGCCCCCAGGTGTAGAGCAGCGCGGCCAGGGCCAGCACCGCCGCCAGCGGAAGCCGGGACAGCAGCGCGCGGGTGCGGGAGGCGGTGTCCGGGGCGAGGCCCGGTTCGGTGGTCGTGGCGGCGCTCAACGCAACCCCCGGTTGACCGGGCGGCGCAGGTTGAACACCCAGGTGCGCAGCAGCAGGAAGCGGACCAGGGTGGCCAGCCCGTTGGCGGCGACCACCGCGCCGACCTCGGCGAGGGTGGAGGCGTGCGGCACGACGGCGTCGAGCAGGGCCAGGCCGCCGGTGCTCAGCCCGAGCCCGACGACGAACGCCACACCGCCTTCGAGCTGGTGCCGCAGCGCCCCGGCGCGCCCGGTGACGCCGAAGGTGAACCGCCGGTTGGCGGCGGTGTTGGCCATGGCGGTGAGGAACAGCGCCAGCGCGTTGGCGGCGACCGCGGGCACCACCTGGCGCAGCGCCACGAACAGGCCGAGGTGTGCCAGCGTGCTGATCCCGCCGATCACCGCGAAGATCGGGAGCTGCCTGGTCGCGCCGGTCATCGCCACGCGGACCATGCCGCGTAGGTCGTCGAGCGCGGTCTTGAGGATGTCGACCCGGCTGTCGGGGTCGTCGACCCAATCGACGGGGACCTCGTGGATGCGCAGGCCGTGCCGCTCGGCCAGCAGCAGCAGCTCGGTGTCGAAGAACCACTCCTCGTCGCGCACCGACGGCAGCAGCGCCTGAGCGACCTCGGCGCGCACCGCCTTGAACCCGCACTGGGCGTCGGAGAACCGCGCGCCGAGGACCGACCGCAGCAGCAGGTTGTAGCCGCGCGAGATCACCTCGCGCTTGGGGCCGCGCACGACGTTGGCCGAGGCGTCGAGCCTGGTCCCGATCGCCAGGTCGCTGTGCCCGGACAGCAACGGGGCCACCAGCGGCAAGAACGCGTCCAGGTCGGTGGACAGATCGACGTCCATGTACGCGACGACGTCGGCGTCGCTCTGGCTCCACACCCGGCGCAGCGCCCTCCCCCGGCCCTTCTCCGCGATGCGCACCGCCCCCACGTCACCGAGATCGCGTGCGACGCGGAGGGCCACCTCCCAGGTGGCGTCGGTGCTGGCGTTGTCGGCGACCGTGATCCGGAAGGCGAAGGGGAACGCGGCCGACAGATATCCGTGCAGCCGGCGAACGCTGTCCTCCAGCACCCGCTGTTCGTTGTGCACGGGAATGACGATCTCGACCAGCCGCGTCCGCGGTGGCGCACCCGTCAACTCGTTCATGCTCATGGCCCCACGCTGGGAGCCGGACATTTGACAAGGGTGAGTCAATTATTAACGGGAGATGAGAAAACCACGCCGGGGAGGATGATCCATGCCTCCGCGCCACCGCCCTGGGCGTTGGCCATGCCCGCCTCGCCCCCCACGTCGCGGGCCGCCTGCGCGACGATGGCCAGGCCGAGCCCGGAGCCGGGCAGGCTGCGAGCCGTGGGCGAGCGCCAGAAGCGGTCGAAGACGTGTTCGAGGTCTTCGGCGGGCACGCCGGGCCCGTGGTCGCGCACGGAAAGCCGTCCCTCGCGCAGGCGCACCTCCACCGTGCCGCCGGGCGGACTGAACTTCACTGCGTTGTCCAGCAGGTTCATCACCGCCCGGGACAGGGTGGGGGCATGCCCGGTGACGTGCCAGGTCGACAGGTCGGCCGTCACGTGGACGGTGGGCGCGCGCAGCCGCGCCCGGGCCACCGCGACGCTCACCAGGTCGTGGAAGGCGATCGGCTCGCCCGGTTTGTGGTCGCCTTCCGGCCTGCCCAGCTCAAGCAGGTCGCCGACCAGCGTGGACAGCTCCTCGAACTGCGCCTTCAGGCTGCCGAGCAGCCTCCGTTTGGCCACGGGGTCGATCGCCCGCCCGGTGTGCTCGCTGCGCAGCAGCAGGTCGATGTTGGCGCGCAGGCTGGTGAGCGGGGTGCGCAGCTCGTGCCCGGCGTCGGCGATCAGCCGCCGCTGCCGGTCGCGGGAGCGGGTCAGGGCGCTGGTCATCGAGTTGAACGCGGCCCCGAGGCGGGCGATCTCGTCGGTGCCCTCGACGGGGATGCGGGTGGTGAGGTCGCCGGTCCGGCCGACGTGCTCGACCGCGCCGGTCAGCTTGCCGACCGGGCGCAGGGCGGTACGCGAGATCAGCAGCCCGACGGACGCCGCGCCCAGGGCTCCGAGCGCCGCGATGGACGCCAGCAGCCCGGCCAGGCGGGCCAGCGTGGAGTGCAGCTCGGTGAGGGAGCGCGACTCCATGACGGCCACCCCGGGGGCGATCTGCTGGGTCTTGACGCGCACGGCCATGCCGGTGTCGGTCGTGGCATCCTTGATCATCTTACCGCCGTGCGCCGCGATGGCGCGATCGGCCGCGGTGACCGGCAGGCCGCCGGGGCTGAGGACGCAGCGCCGGCCGTCGGCCGCGTAGACGAACTGGAGCGGCGGGACATAGGCGCGCAGTGGGTCGCCCCTGGCCGCTGCGGGGTCGGCGCAGTGCTCAAGGATCATGGCGATGTCCAGGGCGCGCTTGCGCGCGCCCTCCGGGGTGGGCGGGCCCTGGAGGCCGCGGTCGAGGTGCTTGAGCATCTCGCCGCGCACGATGATCCAGCACGCCACGGCACAGACCGCGATCGCCAGGGCGACGGCGACCGCCACCAGCACCGTGAGCCGGGAGCGCAGGGTGCGACCGGTCACTGCGCCGCCCGCAAGACGTAACCCACGCCGCGCACGGTGTGGATCAGCCGGGGCAGCCCGCCCGCCTCGGTCTTGCGGCGGAGGTACATCACGTAGACGTCGAGGGAGTTGGAGGCCGGCTCGAAGTCGAACCCCCACACCTCGCTCAGGATCTGCTCGCGGGTGAGCACCTGCCTGGGGTGCAGCAGGAAGAACTCCAGCAACAGGTACTCGGTGCGGGTCAGCTCCAGCGGGCGGCCCGCCCGGCTCACCTCACGCCCCGCGGTGTCCATCGTCAGGTCGCCGAAGGCCAGCAGGCCCTCGGCCGCGTCGTCATCGCGCGCCCCCGGCGGCTCGCCGCGACGCAACAGGGCGCGCACCCGGGCCAGCAGCTCGTCCAGCTCGAACGGCTTGACCAGGTAGTCGTCGGCCCCGGCGTCCAGGCCACTGACACGGTCACCGACCGTCTCCCTGGCGGTGAGCATCAGCACCGGCACCCGGTTGCCCGCGGCACGCAGCCTGCGGCACGCGGTCAGCCCGTCGATCCGCGGCATCATCACATCCAGCAGCACCGCGTCGTAGCGCTCCCGGGCAAGCGCGTCCAGCGCGGCCATCCCATCGGCCGCCACCCCGACGGCGTACCCCTCGAACTCCAGCGTCGCCGAAAGCGCCTCCCGGAGCGCGGGTTCATCGTCTACGACGAGTAGTCGCACGGTCACGCATCAAAACCTAACCACGCCTGATGAGAAATGCGTTAACGCACGACGGCCGGATCGATGTCCCACCGAGCGGCGCGAACGGGACCGTTCTGAACCGGACACGGCGCAGGCCGACCACCGAGTGACGGTGCGCCGCAACGGCCGCAACGCCCGGAAGCCGCCGTACGCGCACGGGGCGAGGCCAGAGGGCCGGGGCGGCGTGCGGCAAGGCGGGACGTACAGGGACGAGCCGGACAGGCGACGGCCCGACGCGCTCGCCGCCCTGCCACGGCGGCAGGCAGCGTAGACGCCTCCGGCCCGGGCCCGACGCCGTACGCGCGCAGGGGCGTGAGCGGCCGGGTGGCGTTTGCGG
>NZ_POUA01000457.1 GCF_003236385.1 Spongiactinospora gelatinilytica | reverse complement strand
GGCCCCGGCATGCCGGGCCCGCCTCCCGGTCACGGCGCTCCGCCGTACCCTCCGGGCCCCCACGGCTACCAGCAGCCCTACGCGCCCCGGCCAGGGATCATCCCGCTGCGCCCGCTCGGCCTCGGCGAGATCCTGGACGGCACGATCAAGCTGGTCCGCTCCAACCCCAAGGCGGTGCTGGGCCTGTCGGCGATCGCCGCAGCGCTCGGCAGCATCCCGGCGGCCATCGGCCAGGCGTACTTCGCCCGCGGCCTCGAAGCGGCGCTGAACGCGGGCACGGCGGCGCCGACGGACGACATCCTCGGCCAGTACGGCGCGACCCTGCTCTCCACGCTCGTCTCGTTCATCGTGACCGCCGTGCTCACCGGCATCCTGACACGCATCCTCGGCCGCGCGGTCTTCGGCGGGAAGATCACGGCGGGTGAGGCGTGGCGGTCGGTCCGCCCGCGGGTGCCCGCGCTGTTCGGCATGATCATTCTTTCCGGCCTGATCATGCTCGCGCCGCTGGCCCTTGTCGTGCCGCTACTGATGGGGATGGCCGCGGGGACCGGCGACTACGGGACGTTCATGCTGGCCACGCTGGTCTTCATACTGCTGTTCATCGTGTGGGCGTTCTTCATCTACGCGCGTCTCGCGTTCGCCGCGCCGGCGGTCGTGCTCGAACGACGCGGCCCGATCGACTCCATGCGGCGCTCGTGGCGGCTGGTCAGCGGCGGGTTTTGGCGGGTGCTCGGCATCCTGCTGCTCACGTACCTCATCGTGCTGATCATCAGCTATGTCCTGAACATCCCCTTCGCCATCATCGGCACCATCGTCGGCGCCACCGGCGCGGGGACGACCGGATCGATCGCCCTCGCCGCCCTGCTCTTCGCCATCGGCGGCACGGTCGCCGCGATGATCTCCTATCCGATCCAGGCGGGCGTCGCCGGACTCCTGTACGCCGACCGGCGGATGCGCACCGAGGCGTTCGACCTGGTGCTCCAGACGGCGGCCATCGAACAGCAGCGGCAGGGCCAGGTGCCCGGCTCGGCGGACGACCTGTGGCTCCCCGGCTACGGACAGGACGGGCACGGGAACGGGCCCGCGGGCAGGCCGCATCCCTACGGCCGGCCGTGAGCCCCATCGACATCGCCCGCGAGGAGGCCGCCGAGCGCGCGGCGCGCGAGCTGGTCTCCGGCGATTACCAGCGCGAGCCGTTCATCGACATGATCGTGCGGCACGTCCGGCAGTTCCTCGGCGACCTGGCCGACTCGCTGGGCGGCGACGGCGACACCGTCCCGCTGTCCGCGATCGGCCTGGCACTGGTGCTGGCCGCGCTGGTCGGGCTGCTGGTCTGGAGTTCCAGGCGGGCGACGCGGGCGCGGGCCGCCGCGGCCCCGGAGGGCATCTTCGGCGAGCGGGTGCTGACCGCGGCCGAGCACCGCGCGGCGGCCGAACGGCACGCGGCCGACGGTCGCCACGCCGAGGCCGTACGCGAGCGCCTGCGGGCCATCGCCAGGGACCTTGAGGAGCGGGCGGTGCTCGACCCACGGCCCGGCCGTACGGCGGCCGAGCTGGCGGAGGAGGCCGGGCGCGCGCTGCCCGGCTTCACCGCCGGCCTGCGCGCCGCCGCCCGCGCCTTCGACGACGTGACCTACGGGCAGCTCCCCGGCACCCCTGAGGGCTACGCCGGTCTGCGCGACCTCGACGAACGCATCAGGAAGGCCAGGCCCGCGCGGGTCGCGGCGATGGCCCCGGCCGCAGGTTCACCGGAGCCGCCCCGGTGACCGGCACGCCCACCACGTCCCCGGCCCGCCCGCCGGCACCGGAGTCCACCCACCTGGCTCCCGGCGCCCGCGTTCTGTGGCGACGCTGGCGCGGCGTGCTGGTCGTGGCGCTGCTGATCACCATGACCGCCTCGATCGCGCTGCTGATCTCGGGAGGGGCCCGTCAGGGCAGCGAACTCGACCCCGACGACACCACCCTGACCGGCGCCAAGGGGCTGGCCGAGCTGCTGCGCGAGGCGGGCGTCGAAGTGGTACGGGTCTCCAACGCGACCGCCGCCGCGGCCGTCGCCGGCGACGACTCCCTGCTCCTGGTGCCGCACACGGTCAGGCTGCCCCCCGAGCAGTTCGAGATGCTGGCGGCGCTGCCGTCCGACCGGCTGCTGGTCGCCCCCGCCGCCGCCACCCGGGCCGCGCTGGCCCCGGGAGTGAAGTGGACCGCCGAGGCACAAACCCGCTCCCGCGAACCACACTGCGCGCTGCCCGCCGCGACCAGGGCGGGCACCGCCCACACCGGCGGCTTCGCGATGACCGCGCCCTCCGGCGCGACCGGCTGCTATCCCGCCGCCGACGGGCCCACGCTCGTCTCCTACACCTCCGGCGAACGCACGATCACGGTCGTCGGCGACGGCGGGTTCATGACCAACCTGCGGCTCGGCGAGGACGGCAACGCCGCGCTCGCGATGAACCTGGCCGGATCGCGCGGCACCCTCATCTGGATGGTCCCGCCCGACGACCCCGGCGAACTGGGCGCGCTCGTGTGGCCGGGCAGCAGGACCCTCTACGAGCTGGTGCCCGCCGGGGTCTACTGGGCGCTGCTGCAACTGGTCATCGCGGTCGCGCTGGTGGCGGCCTGGCGGGCGCGCAGGATCGGCCCCGTGGTCGTCGAGCGGCTGCCCGTGGCGGTGCGGGCCGCCGAGACCGTGGAGGGCCGTGGGCGCCTCTACAGGGCCCGCAGGGCGCGTGACAGGGCGTCCGCCGCGCTGCGCGCGGGCACGCTGCACCGGCTGGTCCCCCGGCTCGGGCTCACCGCCGACTCGGGCCCCGAGGTCGTCGTGGCCACGCTGGCCGGGCGGACGGGGCAGGATTCCCATCGGGTGAGAAGCGCCCTGTTCGGGCCGCCGCCCGCCGACGACGGGGGGCTCGTCGCACTCGCCGCATACCTGGACACCCTGGAGAGGCAGGTTCGAGATTCGTGAGCACACCAGACACCGCCGCGGAAGGCGCGCTGGCGGCGCTCGCCGCGCTGCGCGCGGAGGTGGCCAAGGCCGTGGTCGGCCAGGACGCGGTGGTCACCGGCCTGGTCATCGCGCTGCTCTGCCGGGGGCACGTACTCCTCGAAGGCGTGCCGGGGGTGGCCAAGACGCTGCTGGTACGCGCGCTGTCGGCGACGCTGTCGCTCGACTTCAAGCGCGTGCAGTTCACCCCCGACCTGATGCCGGGCGACGTCACGGGCTCGCTGATCTACGACGCGCGCACGGCCGCCTTCGAGTTCCGCCGGGGGCCGGTGTTCACCAACCTGCTGCTCGCCGACGAGATCAACCGCACCCCGCCGAAGACGCAGGCCGCCCTGCTTGAGGCGATGGAGGAACGGCAGGTCAGCGTGGACGGCCAAGGGCTGGCGCTGCCCGACCCCTTCGTGGTGTGCGCGACCCAGAACCCGGTGGAGTACGAGGGCACCTACCAGCTTCCCGAAGCCCAGCTCGACCGGTTCCTGCTCAAACTGACCGTGCCGCTGCCGCCCCGCGACCAGGAGATCGCGGTGCTGGAGCGCCACGCGCGGGGCTTCGATCCGCGTGACCTGAGCGACGTCAAGCAGGTCGCGTCGGCCGCGGACCTGGCGGCCGGACGCGCGGCGGTGTCCCAGGTGCACGTCGCGCCGGAAATCCTCGCTTACGTGGTGGACCTGGCCCGGGCCACCCGCCAGTCCCCCTCGCTCCAGCTCGGCGTCTCACCGCGCGGCGCGACCGCCCTGCTCTCGGCCGCGCGGGCCTGGGCCTGGTTGTCCGGCCGCGCGTACGTCACGCCCGACGACGTCAAGGCGCTGGCCCGGCCCGCGCTGCGGCACCGCGTCCAGCTCCGTCCGGAGGCCGAACTGGAGGGCGCCACCGCCGACGGCCTGCTCGACGGCATTCTCGCCTCGGTCCCCGTACCGCGATGAGCACTCCGCCCGAGGGGGGCACGCCGTGGCGCTGACCGGGCGGGCCGGGCTGCTCGCCGTACTGCTGGCGGTGGTCGTCCTGGTCGCGCCCCGCCCCGCGCTCGCCCTGGCCGGGGGGCTCTTGCTGCTGGCCGGGCTCGTGCTCGCCGATCTGGCGCTGGCCGGGGCGGTACGCCCGCTGCGGTTCCGCCGCGAGGGCGACCACCTGGTGCGGCTGGGCCAGACCGCCCGCGTGGACCTCATCGTGGACAACCCGGGCCGCAGGCGGGTACGCGGGGTGCTGCGCGACGCCTGGCCGCCGTCGGCCGGGGCCACGCCCAGGCACCTGCCGCTGGACGTCCCCGGCGGCGAATCCCGGCGGCTCACGCTGACCCTGTCGCCGACCCGGCGTGGCGACCGGGAGGCGGTGAAGGTCACCGTACGCGCGCTCGGGCCCCTGGGGGTCGCGGCCCGGCAGGGGTCGCACCTGGTCCCGTGGACGGTCCGGGTGCTGCCGCCGTTCCTCAGCCGCAAGCACCTGCCCGCGCGACTGGCCCGGCTGCGCGAGCTGGAGGGCGTCCACCCCGCGCTGGTGCGCGGGCAGGGCACCGAGTTCGACTCGCTGCGCGAGTACGTCGTGGGCGACGACGTACGCTCGATCGACTGGCGGGCCACCGCGCGCCGGCACGACGTCGTGGTCCGCACCTGGCGGCCGGAGCGCGACCGCAGGGTGCTGATCGTGCTCGACACCGGCCGCACCTCCGCGGGGCGCGTGGGCGCCGCTCCCGTCCCGCTGGCCGGCGCGGTCGCGCGTACCGGTGACGCCGTCCAGGGGGATCTCGTCCCGCCGGGGTGGCCGCGGCTGGACTGGTCCATGGACGCCGCCCTGCTGCTGGCCGCGCTCGCCGCCCGCGCGGGCGACCGGGTCGACTTCCTGGCCTACGACCGCGCGGTGCGGGCGTGGGTGTCCGGCGCCGGGCGTACCGAGCTACTGTCCGCGCTGGTCAACGTGATGGCCCCGATCGAGGCCGAGCTGGTGGAGGCCGACGCGGCGGGCATGGTCGCTGCGGTGCTGGCCCGCGCCAAGCGCCGCTGCCTGGTCGTGGTGCTGACCGACCTCAACTCCGCGTCGCTGGAAGAGGGCCTGCTACCGGTACTGCCCCGGCTCTCCTCCCGCCACCTGGTCCTCCTCGCCGCCGTCTCCGACCCGCGGGTGGCGGCCATGGCGGCGAGCCGCGGTACGGCCGAGCAGGTCTACGACGCCGCCGCGGCCGAACACCTGACCGGCGACCGCCGCGCCATCACCGCCCGCCTCCGCCACCACGGCGTCGAGGTCGTCGACGCACCCCCCGACGA
>NZ_POUA01000456.1 GCF_003236385.1 Spongiactinospora gelatinilytica | reverse complement strand
GCGGGGAAGACATGGCGGGCGTCGATCGTGCGGCCGGTGATCGAGGAGACCGGGGCGCGCAGAAAAGGCCGGAAACGGCCGGGCCGGAACGCCACGCCGAACACCTGCCCCCTGCCGTGCAGCACCTTGATCTGGTGGCCGGGAACGACGCCCTGCACCCGCGCGACCACGTCGCGGAAGGTCAGGTGGACGTTCGGGTACGGCACGATGAGCTGCCGGTACGGCTCCTCGTACGCCCAGGACACCGCCCAGTACCGGGCGACGTACTCCGCCAGGTCCGCCGACGGGCTCGGATAGGCGTGGCTCTGGAACCGCCGCCACGCACCGCCCACCTCACGTACGTCCCTGGTCATACCGCACAGATTATGTCGCGTTTGTTCAATACCTCCCCAGGTGGCGGCCCCTAGCCTGGACCCCATGTCTGACGCACGACCGGTCACAGCAGCGGGCCGTACCCTGATCGACATCATCCGCGACCTCAAGCCCGACCACCTCACCGCGCCCACCCCGTGCGCCGACTTCGACGTACGCGCGCTGGTCCACCACCTGCTCTTCTGGGGGCCCTCGCTGGAGGGGGCCGCGCGCAAGAAGGCCGCGCCGCCGCCCGCCGCGACCGAGGGCGAACTCGACCTGACCGGCGGCGACTGGGCCGCCGATCTCGTGGCCCAGGTCGGCCGTACGGCCACGGCCTGGGACGACCCCGCCGCCTGGACGGGCACGACCCATATGGGCGGCCCCACCGAGCTGCCCGCCGCGCTGGTCGGCGGCATGGTCGTGGTGGAGTTCCTGGTGCACGGCTGGGACCTGGCGCGGGCCGCCGGCAGGCCGGTCACCTTGGACGCCGCGCTGCTGGCCTACGCGCACGAGGAGGTCGCCAAGACCGCCGCCATGGGCAGGGAGATGGGCGTCTACGGCCCCGAGGTCCCGGTGCCGGACGGATCGCCGCCGCTCGACCGGGTGCTCGGGCTGACCGGGCGCGACCCCTCCTGGACGCCGTGACGCTTCCTGGTTATGCCCTCTGACGTGGGGGAATGGGGTGCGCTATGGAGGAGTGGCCGAGTCTGCGGGTCGAGGAGTGGAGCCCCACGCGCGACACGCTGCACATGTGGGCCCAGGTCGTCGGCAAGGTCCGCCTGGCCCAGGCGCCGATGGTGAACCACTGGTGGCAGGTCCCGCTGTACGTCAGCGCCCGGGGCCTGACCACCTCCGCCATCCCGTACGGCACGCGCGTCTTCGACATCGAGTTCGACCTGTGCGATCACCTGCTGCGCATCCGGGCGGGCGACGGGCGGGCCCGTGACATCGGCCTTGAGGCGATGCCCGTGGCCGTGTTCTACACCGAGACCATGAACGCGCTGCACGAACTCGGCCTGGACGTGCGGATCATGCCCCGCCCCACCGAGGTCGAGCCCGCCATCCCGTTCGCCGAGGACTACCAGCACTGCTCCTACGACCCCGGCCAGGCGCACCTCTTCTGGCTCCAGCTCGTCCAGGCCCACCGGGTGCTCAGCGAGTTCCGGTCCTACTTCATCGGCAAGGTGAGCCCGGTCCATCTGTTCTGGGGCGCGATGGACCTCGCCTGCACGCGCTTTTCCGGCCGTACCGCGCCCAAGCACCCCGGCGGCGCGCCCAACGTCGGCGACTGGGTGATGGTCGAGGGCTACTCCCACGAGCTCAGCAGTTGCGGCTTCTTCCCCGGCGGCGGCGAGGAGGGCGCGTTCTACTCCTACGCCTACCCGGAGCCGGAGGGCTACGCCGACTTCCCGGTACGCCCGCAGGCCGCCCACTACAGTGCCGACCTGGGCGAGTTCGTACTGCCCTACGAGGCCGCCCGGGGCGAGCGCGACCCCGACAAGGCCGTGCTCGACTTCCTCCAGGACACCTACGCGGCGGCGGCCGACCTCGGCCACTGGGACCGTGAGTCGCTTGAAGATGATCCGAATCGTCGTGCGCATCCGCACTGACTACCGAATAATGGGGAAGCATGTTCAAGAACACCAACGCGTTCAGTGGATTTTCCGTGAACGACATCGAGCAGGCCCGCCGTTTCTACGGCGAGACGCTGGGGCTCGACGTCTCCGAGGAGTACGGCCTGCTCACCCTGCGCCTCGGCTCGGGGGCGAATGTGCTGATCTACCCCAAGCCCGGCCACACCCCGGCGACCTTCACCATCCTCAACTTCCCGGTCGATGACATCGAGGCGGCCATCGACGAGCTGACCGGGCGGGGCGTCACCTTCGAGCGCTATCCGGGCATGGAACAGGACGAACGCGGGGTGATGCGGGCCGGCGGGCCGTACATCGCGTGGTTCAAGGACCCGGCGGGCAACGTGCTGTCGGTGCTCCAGAAGAGGTGACCGGGCCGGTTCAGCGGCCTCCGGCGCGGCGCACGATCGCCGACAGGTGCGGGCGGTGCGCGCCCGGCCAGTAGGCGCGCCCGCACGTCCGGCAGCGGGCGAACGTGTCGTACTCCCGGCGGGTGCCCGGCTCCAGCAGGTGCGCCACGTCCTCCTTGGCGACGGGTTCCAGCAGCCCGTTGCACGCCGTGCAGCGGGTCCAGGGGGCGAGATCCGGGGCGAACCGGTCGAGCACGTCGGCGAGCTGGTCGTCGGGCCGCTCGCCGCGCACGTACGCGCCCGCCCACAGCCTCCTGCGGCGCAGCAGGCCGCGGTCGCGGGTGAGCAGCACCCGCCGCTCGGCGTTGGCCTGCTCGATCAGCTCGTCGTCGTCGCGGTCGTTGTGGTAGGCGGTGTCCACGCCGAGCACCCGCAGCCGCCGCGCGAGCGTGCCCAGGTGTACGTCCAGCAGGAACCCCGCCGACTCCACCCGCTGCGGCCTGCGCACCGGCCCCACCTCGATGGTCTCGCCGCCGCCCGGCCGGTAGGACGGCGGTTCGTCCCGCCCGTCCACCCGCATCGAACCCACCTCGGGCAGTGGCACCCCCGCCGCCTCCACCAGGTGCCCGAGCGTGGAGGTGCCGTCGGCGGGCACGCTGACCTCTCGGCCACGCCGCCCGGTGGCCAGGAACACCCGCAGTTCTTCGTCGAAGCGCAACGACACCATCTACCCAGCATCGCCCAAACCCCCGGGAACCGCCGCGAACCTCCCAGTGTTACACCGAAGGTGATGCGCATTTCGATTCTGGACCGATCGCTGGTCCGAACGGGGCAGGGGCACGCGGAGGCGCTGCGCGACACCGTGCGGTTCGCCCGCGCCGCCGAACGGCTGGGCTACCACCGCTTTTGGGTGTCGGAGCACCACAGCGTGCCCGGCGCGGCGGGTTCCGCGCCCACCGTGCTGGCCGCCGCGGTCGCCGGGGCGACCTCGCGGATCAGGGTGGGCACCGGCGGCGTGATGCTGCCCAACCACCGCCCGCTGGTGGTCGCCGAGCAGTTCGGGGTGCTGGAGTCGCTCCACCCGGGGCGCATCGACATGGGGCTCGGGCGGTCGGTGGGCTTCACCGAGGGCGTACGGCGGGCGCTCGGCCACGGCAAGGAGGAGACCGGCGACTTCGCCGCCCAGGTGTCGGAGCTGCTCGGCTATTTCGCCGGCGGCGCGCCCCGCCATCCTGGCGTACACGCCTGGCCCGCCGAGGGGCTGCGGGTGCCCGCCTTCATCCTGGCCATGGGCAGCGGTGCGGACGTCGCCGCCGAGCTGGGGCTGCCGCTGGTCATCGGCGGGCGGGAGGAGCGCATGCGGCCAGCGATCGACCGGTACCGCGCCACCGTCGCGGGCCGTCCGTACGTGGTGGTGGCGGCGACCGTCGCGGTGGCCGGTACCGCCGCCGAGGCGCAGGAACTCCTGGTGCCCGAGGCGTGGTCCACCGCCTACTCGCGGACCAGGGGGGAGTTCCCGCCGCTGGCCTCGCCGCGCGACATCCTCGCCAGGGCGATGGACGCCAGGGAGCGCGGCTACTTCGAGGAGGCGCTGGAGGGCCAGGTCCACGGCACCGAGGACGAGGTGGCGGCCGAACTGTCCGGCCTGGTGGCGCGTACCGGCGCCGATGAGGTACTGGTCACCATGAACACCTACGACCACGAGCGGCGGCTCGACTCCTACACCCGCCTGGCCGCCATCGCCCGCGAACTGCCCCTGGCCGCCTGAGGGCTCAGGCCGGCTCCGCGAAGGCGCGGCGCAGCCGGCGCAGGCCCTCGGGGACGCGTTCGGCCGGGATCGCGCCGTAGCCGAGCACCAGGCCGTGTTCGGGCTCCCCGGCGTAGTATCCGGCCAGCGGCTCGACGGCGACGCCGAGCCGCCGCGCCCGCGCACGGACCTCGCCGAGGAAGGCGGGCACGCCGGGATTGAGCCGCGCGCAGACGTGCAGCCCGGCCGTCGAGGGCATCGGGGTCAGCCACTCGGCCAGGTCACCGCGGAGCGCCGCGACGATCAGCTCGTGCCGGGCCGCGTAGGCGCGGGTCGCCCTGCGGATGTGCCGGGGCAGCTCCCCATCGTCGATGAACCGGGCCAGCGCGGCCTGCGCGACGGGGTCGCCGTGCCAGTCGGCCAGCCGTTTGGCGGCCCGCAGGGCGGCGCGCAGCGAGGCGGGCGCGACCAGGAAGCCGAGGCGCAGCATCGGCAGCAGGGTCTTGGAGAAGGTGCCGACGTAGAGGACCCGGCCGGTGCGGTCCAGGCTCTGCAACGGCGCGAGCGGCCGCTCGGAGAAGCGGAACTCGCTGTCGTAGTCGTCCTCCACGATCACCGCGTCGTGCCGGGCGGCCCAGTCCAGCAGCGCGGCCCGCCGTTCCAGGGACATCGGGACACCCAGCGGGAACTGGTGCGACGGCGTGACGTACACCAGCCGTACGCCGGGCGGGAGCGCGGCCACCACCAGGCCCTGCTCGTCCACCGGCACGCCGGTCACCCGCGCGCCCATCGCCGCGAACAGCATCCGCGCCGGGGGATAGCCGGGCTCCTCCACGGCCACCCGGTCGCCGGGGGCGATCAGCACCCGGCCGATGAGGTCGAGTGCCTGTTGCGCGCCCTGGGTGAGCAGCACGTCGTCGGGGCGGGCGCGGACCGACCGGGCGACCCCGACGTAACGGGCGATGGCCCGCCGCAGCCCGGGGTGACCGGCGGCGTCGTGGTAGCCGGCGGTCACCGCCCGGGCGCGCAGCTCGCCCGCGATCAGCCGCCGCCAGGTGGCCAGCGGGAACAGCCCGCCGTCCGGGACGCCGACCCGGAAGTCGTAGGGGGCCTCCTCCGGGTCCTCGGTGACCGGGTCCAGGTCGCGCCACGGTGGGCGGGGACGCACCGCGCCGCCGTACGG
>NZ_POUA01000455.1 GCF_003236385.1 Spongiactinospora gelatinilytica | reverse complement strand
GGGTCCAGCTCGACCAGCTCCTGGGACAGGTACGCGAGCCGCACCGTCTTCCCCCGCACCACCCGCCCAGCGTCGGGCCGTACCGCGTCGGCCAGCAGCCGCAGCAAGCTGGACTTGCCCGACCCGTTGACCCCGATGAGGCCGATCCGGTCACCGGGCCCGAGCTGCCAGGTACACCGGTCGAGGACGAGCGGCCCCGTGCCCGGCCCGCCCGCGTGCAGGGTGACGTCGAAGAGGTCGTAGACGGTCTTGCCGAGCCGGGCCGCGGCGAACCGTACCAGCTCCACCTCGTCCCGGACGGGCGGCTCGTCGGCGATCAGCGCCTGTGCGGCCTCCACGCGGAACTTCGGCTTGGTGGTACGCGCCTGCGGCCCCCGGCGCAGCCAGGCGATCTCCTTGCGCATCAGGTTCTGGCGGCGTTCCTCGGTGGCGGCGGCCAGCCGGGCGCGCTCCGCCTTGGCCAGCACATAGGCGGCATATCCGCCTTCGTACCGTTCGACCGCGCCGTCCACGACCTCCCACGTCCGCGTGGACACCGCGTCCAGGAACCACCGGTCGTGCGTCACGACCAGCAGCGCCGACTTGCGCCCCACCAGGTGCCCGGCCAGCCAGTCGATGGCCTCGATGTCCAGGTGGTTGGTGGGCTCGTCCAGGATGATCAGGTCGTGTTCGCCGATCAGCAGCCGGGCCAGCGCGGTACGGCGGCGCTCCCCGCCCGACAGCTCGCCCACCAGGCCGGACAGGTCGATGTCGCCGATCAGGCCCTTGAGGATCTCCCTGATCCCCTGGTCCCCGGCCCACTCGTGTTCGGCCAGGTCGCCCAGCACCGCGGACTCCACCGTGCGGGCCGGGTCGAGGTCGTCGCCCTGGGACAGTACGCCGACACGCAGGCCCCGGTTGTGCGTGACCCGCCCTGAATCGGGCTGTAGCGTGCCGGCGATCACCGACACCAGCGTGGTCTTGCCGCCGCCGTTGCGGCCGACGACGCCGATCCGCTCACCGGCGGCGATGCCCAACGAGACCTCGCGCAGCAGCGGTACCGGACCGTAGGCGTGGGTTACCGACTCAAGATTGACCAGATTCATCGCGCATTCAGGTTATCCCCACCGGATGACCACCGGACCCGGCCAGAGCGCCCCGCACGGGCCCGTAGGCGGTGACGGCGGCGTGACAGACCGCGGAACCGGTGAGGGCGCGGGCCAGGTCGTCGGCCTTGGACTCCCCCGCGACGAGGAACGCGCAGGTCGGGCCGGAGCCGGAGACGATCGCGCCGAGCGCGCCGCGTTCACGTCCGGCGTCGAGGGTGGCGGCGAGCGAGGGGCGCATCGCCACGGCGGCCTCTTGCAGGTCGTTGACCAGCTCCGCGCCGAGCGCGTCGGCGTCGCCGTCGCGCAGGGCCGCCATCATAGCCTTGCTCTCCTGGGGCGGCGCGGGCCGCTCGCCGCGCGCTTCGCGCAGGCGGTCGCAGCGGGCGTAGACGGCGGGGGTGGACAGCCCGCCTTCGGCGAGCGCGAACACCCAGTGGAAGCGTCCGCCGGTCGGTACGGCGGTCAGCAGCTCGCCCCGGCCGGTGCCCACGGCGGTGCCGCCGAACAGCGCGAACGGCACATCGCTGCCGATATCGGCGGCGATCTCGAGAAGTTCTTCCCGGGGCAGGCCGAGTTTCCACAGGTCGTTACAGGCGACCAGCGCTCCGGCGGCGTCGGCGCTGCCGCCCGCCATGCCGCCCGCGACCGGGATGGATTTTCTGATGGTGAGCCAGGCGGCGACCGGCCGATCGGCGCGGGCCGCGAGTGCCCTGGCCGCCCTGACTGCGAGATTGTCCGGTCCGTCCGGTACCAGGCCCGCCTCCTCACCCACGACCCGCACGGAGAAGGAATCCGCCGCGACGGCGGTGACGTGGTCGTAGATGGAGACGGCGTGGAAGACGTTCACCAGGTCGTGGTAGCCGTCATCGCGCAGCGGGCCCACCGCGAGTTGCAGGTTGACCTTGGCCGGCACTCGGACCGTCACGGAGTCCATCGGGGCGCTCGTCACTCCTCGACACGTTCCCGGCCGCGAAACCGTCATCCGGGCCGGGTCGTATGTTAGCGGCCCCCGCGTCCTCCGTGGGACTGATCGGCTCCGGGCTGGTCTGCTCTGGCATGGGCGCGGGCGCAGGGCCGGTTTCGGCCTTGTGCCACAGTGGCGGGCCCAGCGGCGGCACGACGGGGCGCAGTCCGGGCCGTACCGCGCCCCGGTAGCGGCGGCTGTAGTACGGCGAGGCGAGGTAGTCGGTCTTTCTGACCACGTCCCCGGTCTGCGGGGCGTGGACCATGACACCGTCGTCGACGTAGAGGCCGACGTGGTCGGGGTCGCCCCGGCGTTCGCCGAAGAAGACGAGGTCGCCGGGGCGCAGCCGTTTCTCGCGCACCCGGCGGCCCTGCCGGTATTGGGTGCCGGTGTAGTGGGCGATCCGGACTCCGGCCTGCGCCCAGGCGTAGAGCGCGAGGCCGGAGCAGTCGAAGCCGACCGTGCCGCTGCCCCGGCCGATGCCCCGGGTGGCGCCTTCGGCCGAGCCGCCGCCCCAGGAGAACGGCATGCCCATCATGCTCAGCGCGGCGGTCGCGGCGAGCCGCCCCCGGGCGCGCCGGGCCTCCCGCCGCGCGGTCCGCTCGGCCTGCGCGGCCTCTCCGGCGGCATGCGCCTCGGTCCAGGCATGAGACTCGTACGGCATGACGGTGACGTACGGGTCGGCGGCGGTGGGCGCCGGATCGACGGGCACGTGCAGCCACATCGCCGAGCCGACCGCCGCCACCTGCGTCCACACGAAACCAGGTGAGATCATCATGCGTCAGGTATTACCCCGCGAACGCGCCGTTTACAGGGAAACCGACAGACCGCAAATGCCCGCTCTTGTCAGGGAATACGCTGATCAATCAGGCAATGGACGGTGCTCGGCGACCCGCGCGAAATCGGTCACCGCCAGCCGTTCGCCCCGGCTCGACGGGTCCACTCCGGCCCGGCGCAACGACTCCTCGGCCGCCGCCGCCGTACCGGCCCAGCCCGCGAGCGCGGCCCGCAGCGTCTTACGGCGCTGCGCGAACGCGGCGTCGATCACCGCGAAGACCTCCTCCCGGGAGGCCGTGGTCGCGGGCGGCTCGCGGCGGGTCAGTGCGACCAGGCCCGAGTCCACGTTGGGCACCGGCCAGAACACCGTACGCCCCACCGGCCCGGCCCTCCGCACGTCCGCGTACCAGGCCGCCTTGACCGACGGCACCCCGTACACCCGCGAACCCGGCGGCGCGGCCAGCCGGTCGGCCACCTCCGACTGGACCATCACCAGGCCCTTGCGCAACGACGGCAGCTCGGCCAGCAGGTGCAGCACGACGGGCACGGCGACGTTGTAGGGGAGGTTCGCGACCAGGGCGGTGGGCGGCGAACCGGGCAGTTCGGCCGCAGTCACCCGCAGCGCGTCGGCGGGCACCACGTCGAGCCGGCCGGCCAGCTCGGGCGCGCGGTCGGCGGCGGTACGCGGGAGCTGCGCGGCCAGCACGGGATCGATCTCCACGGCGATCACCCGGGCGGCCTCCGGCAGCAGCGCGAGCGTGAGCGAACCGAGCCCGGGACCGACCTCGATCACCACGTCGTCGCCATCGAGCCCGGCGGTGCGCACGATGCGGCGCACGGTGCCGCCGTCGATCACGAAGTTCTGGCCGAGTCTCTTGGTGGGGCGCAGGTCCAGCCGCTCCGCCAATTCCCGGATTTCCACCGGCCCGAGAAGGGTCACGATTCCTCTCCCCATGTCATCCACCCAAGTGTCTCGCACCGAACAGACCAGGGCGGCCGTCCGAACCTGCACGAAAGGATCGAAGGTGGATAACGTTGCCTCACGGGGGCGCAGTGGTAACGACGACTCCACACCGGGAGTGAAAGCGAACATGACCATGGACCCTGGTGCGGAGCGGCCCGATCAGCCCGATCCCGCACGGCTCACCTCCACCGATCCGGAGACCATCGGCCCCTACAAGCTGTTCGGCCGCCTCGGCGAGGGCGGCATGGGCACGGTCTACCTGGCCACCGCGCCGACCGGGCGGCTGGTGGCGGTGAAGGTGGTGAAGGCGGAGTACGCGGCCGAACCGGGGTTCGCGGTCAGGTTCCACTCGGAGGTGGACAACGCGCGCAGGGTCGCCTCGTTCTGCACGGCCCAGGTGCTGGACAACGGCGACGACCGCGACGGCCGGCCGTACATGGTGACCGAGTACATCGAGGGCCTGCCGCTGTCCCGGCAGATCAGCCGGTACGGCGCGCTGGAGGCCGGCACGCTGCACGGCGTGGCGCTCGGGGTCGCCGCCGCGCTGGCGGCGATCCACGTCGCGGGGCTGGTCCACCGCGACCTCAAACCGGCCAACGTGATCCTTTCCATCTCCGGGCCGCGCGTGATCGACTTCGGGATCTCCCGGGCGCTGGACCGCACCCACGGCATGACCCTGTCCGGCGAACTGATCGGCAGTCCTGGCTGGTGGGCCCCCGAGCAGGTACGCGGGGTGCCGATCACCCCGGCCGCCGACATCTTCGCCTGGGGCTGCCTGGTCGCCTACGCGGGCAACGGACGCCACCCGTTCGGCCACGGCGACGCCATCGCGCTGGCCGGCCGGGTGCTGAACGGCAGGCCGGACCTCGGCGTACTGCCCGCCCCGCTGAACGACCTGGTACGGCGGGCCACCGACCCCGAACCGGAGCGGCGGCCGACCGCCCAGGAACTGGTGTTGGCCCTCCTGGGCGGCGGCATCACCGCGCCGCCGACCGCCGTTCCGCCCGCCCGGCAGGAGACTCTGGTCGCCGAGTCCTGGGAGCCGCCCGCCAACATCGGCGAGGACGCCACACAGACGCTCGCCGGTTTCGGCCTGGCCCCTGCCGCAGCCCCGGCCCCGGTAAAGGTGAAAGGCCGCAGCCGGGTGCTCGTCGCCGCCGCTGCCGCCGTCGTCGCGCTCGCCGTGGCGGGGGCCGTCCTGGTGATCGCCGCGGCCCGTGACGATCCCCCGCCCGGCCGGGCCGCCCCGGCCGCCCAGGAGCGGGGACCCGGCATCGGACGGCGGCTGCCGCTCGGCGCCCCGCTGACGGATCCGCAGCTCATCATCCCGCGCCCGGCCCAGTGCGGCCTGACGGAGTACGCGGGCACGACCCCGAAGCGCGGCCGGTTCTGCACGGTCCGGTGGGTCCTGCTCAACACCGGCGGCGAACTCGTGCCGCTCGCCACCGCCACGATGACGCTTTTCGACGACCGCGGCGCGACCCACGACCCCGAGCCGGCCTCCGCCTCCCTGCC
>NZ_POUA01000454.1 GCF_003236385.1 Spongiactinospora gelatinilytica | reverse complement strand
GCCTCATCCTCCTGGGCATTCTGGACGAGATGGCGCGGGCCGGGGCACTCGCCCCCGGCCGCGGCGGCGATGCGGTGTGGTCGTGCTGGGCGGTCGTCCACGGCATGGCCGAACTGTGCGTCCACGGCCCGCTCCAAGGACTGCCCCGCCAGGAGACCGACCGCCTCGCCGGCCAGACGCTGGACACCCTCATCGCGAGCCTGACCCGTGACGTGCACAGGTGAGCCGCAACCATACGGCGAAGGCGCACCCGGGGCCGTGCGCGCCGAGGCAAGGGCGGCTTGACCCGACAGTGATAGTGACTGTTTACTATCTTACGTGACGGCGAAACGGCGCCCGCGGGTGGGCGCTCGGCAGCGGCGCGAGGAGGTCATCGAGGCCGCCCTCGTGGAGTTCTCCCGCAAGGGCCTGCGTGGCGGCTCGACGATCGCCATCGCCCGCCGGGCCGGCCTGTCCCACGCCAACCTGTTCCGGCTGTTCCCCACCAAGAAGAAGCTGTTCCTGGCCGTGCTCACCCGGGGTGTTCGAGAAGATCGAGCGGGAGATGCCGGCCGTGGAGGACATCTGGGCGGTGCCGATCGCGCGGCGCGAGCCGCTGCTCATGCGCCGCCGCCGGGGCCCTGCACATCCTGGCCTCGGCGATGGAGTCGCCGCGTCCGCACCGGCCTTCTGATCTTTTTTTCACTAATGATAGTGATCACTCACTAGCATAAGGGACCGAAATGACCACGACCTTGATTTCCCGGACCGCCCGTCGCCGCTGGTGGTGGGCCTTGTGGGGCCTGATGGCCGTGCTCGCGGTCGGCATCGCCGCCTACGCGGTGCCGCCGTACCTGACCGGCGACCCCGCCGACAGCGCGCTGCCGCTCCGCCCGGACGTGGCCCTGCACTACCTGTCCCTGGTGGTGCACGCCGTACCGGGCGGCCTGGTCCTGATCATCGGCCCGTTGCAGTTCATGACGCGGTTGCGCGTCAGCAACCCCAAGGTGCACCGCGTCCTCGGCCGGATCTACATGATCTCGATCGTGGCCGGCTCCATCGCGGCGATCGTGGCCGCCACCTACTCGCTGGACGGTTTCCCCTCCCAGGTCGCGTTCTACCTGCTCACGGCCGCGTGGCTGTATACGGTGGGCAAGGCGTACCAGGCCATCCGCCGCGGCGAGGTGCAACTGCACCGGATCTGGATGATCCGCAACTACGCCCTGACCTTCGCCGCCGTGACGCTGCGGATCTACCTGATCATCGGCATGGCGGTGCGCGCGTCGGTCGCCGACCTGGCCTTCGAGGACGTCTACACCACCAGCGTGTGGGCCTCCATCCTGATCAACGTGGTCGTGGCCGAGTACTTCATCATCCACCGCACCCTGATGCCGCTGGCCCGCCGCCGGCAGCGCCGCGACTCCGCCCCCGCCGCGCAGAACACCGAAGAGGACGCCGTGCCGACCCACGCCGGGAAGAAGGGCTGACCCGCGCGCCCGGCGAACCACCTGTCACACACGCCGGTGCGGCAGGCGGTTTCCGATCAGCAGCAGCCGGCGCTCGCCTCGGCCTGGATCTTGTGCGGCCGCACCGCCGGGTCGTACAGCGGCCGCAACGGCACACGTTCGGAGGTACTGATCAGTCGCGTGTGACCTCCGGCGCGGGATCGGTGCAGAGCCGGGTGTGCAAGGTGGTGTACGCCCAGTCCTCCCATGTCTCGGGTGACCAGCCCCGGTCGCGGACGAAGATCAGGTAGAGCTCGGGGCTGAGCAGGCCGAACAGCAGGTCGGCCGCCTTGACGGCGGTGACCTCCGGGCGGGCACCGGGCTTGCCGGTCAGGGACCGGGCCGCGGCGTGCTGGACGGTGTGGCGCGGGTCCTGGCCGCCGGGCCACTGCGCGGCGATCTCGGGGTCGGTGGCCGCCGCGGCCGCGATCAGCGGCATGATCGGCGCGACCCGGCCGAGGACCTCGCAGGTACCGCGGACGTGCGCGCGCAACTGCTCGGCCGCGGTGGGGGCGGCGCACGCGGCGCGGAACCACTCGCGGTCCATGGTGGCGACCGGCTCGGTGTCACCGGCGATGGAGGTGTCCACGACGTCCTTGAGCAACGTGCGCTTGTTGCCGAAGACGAAATAGATGGTCTGCACGGCCACGCCCGCCCGGTCCGCGACCTCCCGGCGAGGGGTCGGCCCAGAAGGCCCGCGCGCTGTTCCACGGGGCGCCAAGTCCCTCCTCGTGGGCGTTGCCGTTTTGCACGATGAGCCCGAGGATGCGCTCCGGATGCCGGGTGGCCAGGTGATAGCCGACCGGGGCGCCGAAGTCGTGCAGGTAGACGAAGAACTTCCGCACCCCGATCCGGTCCAGGAACGCCTCGACGGTGTCGGCCAGGCCGGCGAAGGTGTAGTCGTAGGAATCGACGCCCGGCACGGCGGAGAACCCGAAGCCCGGCAAGTCGGGGGCGATGACCCGGCTCACCTCGGCCAGCGGCGCCAGGACGTGCCGGAAGGTGTGCGAACAACTCGGGAAGCCGTGCAGCAGCAGGCAGGGCTTGTCCGCCGTGCCGGCCTCCCGGTGAAGATTTCGATCCCGCCGATGTCCAGGCTGCGATGGCCGGGCTTGTCGCTCATCCGCATCCTTCAGACACTACAGAGAGTGACCGCCTTTCGCGCGCTCCTGCGGGACGGCGGGCAGACCGTCGAGGAGAGCAACACCTCCGGGCTGGAGCCGGACTCACCGAGGGGCCCTGATCGTCGCTGACCGGTGGTCAGGTGGTCCCCGATGAGCTGGGCCTGAAGCTGGAGACGGCGGGCCTGGACCTGCTGGGCCGGGCGCGGAAGATCGTGCTGAGCAAGGACGAGACCTGCCCTTTCCTGCCCACTCCGGCCGACATGCTGCGAATCGGGTAGGAGGTGACCGGGCGCCGAAACCGGCCGGCGTCCGCCTGCCTCGACGATCGGGAGCGTGCCGGATGACTTATTGCGACCAGTGGCTGGTGGTCGGGTTCGACCGGCACCCGGCCGCCCGGACCGCCCTGGAGACGGCCGCGTCCCTGGCCCTGCGGCTGCCCGCCCGCCTGCTGGTGGCGCACGTCCTGGATCTGGACGACTACCCGCTCGACCCTGATGCCGCCGACTGGGAGGCGGCCGCCGGGCAGGCCGTCGCCGCCGAACGCGCCCAGGCCGCCGAACTGCTCACCGGCCACCCGCTGCCCTGGACGTTCCAGGTCGAACACGGCGAACCCGCCCCGCGGCTGCTGGACCTGGCGGCCCGGCACGACGCCCTGATGATCGTCATCGGGGCCGCCCGGCACGAGCTGGGCGCGCACCTGCTGACCGGCTCGGTCGCCAGGCACCTCACCCAGCACGCCGACCGGCCGGTGCTGCTGGTCCCCGTGGCCGGCCCAGGCACCAGCGGGCCCCCGGACCGGCCGCGGAGCGGCGGTCAGGGCGCGTCGTACCCCAGGGAGTAGGCGCCGCCACCGCTGTAGGAGTGCAGCCGGTAGCGGTAGTAGCCGGCCCCGCCCGTGTAGGCCAGGCTCTCATCCGCTTCCGAGGCGGTGGACTGGGCCACCGCGCTCCACGCCGAGCCGTTCCACTTCTC
The DNA here is from genome assembly GCF_003236385.1 of Spongiactinospora gelatinilytica. GTDB lineage: Bacteria > Actinomycetota > Actinomycetes > Streptosporangiales > Streptosporangiaceae > Spongiactinospora > Spongiactinospora gelatinilytica. The sequence goes on along the minus strand of NZ_POUA01000454.1, from coordinate 1,742 downwards.
CAGGTACAGGTCGAAGTCGGCTGAGTCCGGCCCGTCCAGGCAGGCGCGGTGCGTGCCCGAGACCGTCGTCTGGAAGTAGCGGCCGTCCGGCTGGTACTGCGTCTGCGAGGCCGTCAGCGACCCGGTCTTGGTGGTCTCGAAACCCTGGCAACCCGAGACCGTGCCCACGTTGAGGGTGTAGCCGGTGGTGCGGGTGACGGTGGGGCCGGCCGCGTTGATGGTGATCGGATAGGTGCCGGCCGGTGTCCGGGCGGAGGTGATGATCGTCATGGTGGACGCCGTGCCGGACGGGATCACCGGAGGATCGAAGGCCGCGGTCACCCCTTCGGGCAGCTCGCTCGTGCTCAGCGCGAGGTTCTCCACCTTGCCACCGCCGGTCACGGTGGCGACCTGGGCGGTGACCGAACCACCGGGCTGGGCGCTCCCTTCCTGCGGGCTGACCGCGACCGAGTAGTCGTCGCCGCCGGTGGCGGGGTGTTGTCGATCAGCGCGGCGATCTCGTTGTAGACCAGCGTGATCCGGGTCCCCCAGTTCGGGCAGCCGCCGAGGTGGTGCAGCGCGATCACCTTGTGGCTGGAGGCGGCGAGCACCGGCGAACCGGAATTGCCGCCCGAGGTGTCGCACCGGTAGCCGGTGTTGACCCCCGACGAGGCCACGTCGATCTTGCAGGTGGCCCCGCCCTGGGTGTCCTCGTACAGCGACAGCCGCTTGGGCTTGATGTCACCGTGGCCGGGGATGTAGATGCGCTCACCGGCCACCGGCTCGCGCGCTTCGAGGTACAGCGTCCCGTACTGCTGGATGGCGGCCGGATCGCTCACGCTGAACAGCGTGTAGTCCAGCGCGTTGAGCGCGCTGGTCTTGATGAACTGCCCCGGGCCCACCTTGGTGCCGGTCTGCGTGTCGGAACCCCCGCAGGTCGCGCACTGGCGGCCGAAGACGAACTCGCTGGCCCGCAGGTCCGCCTCACTTTCCATGCAGTGATGGTTGGTCAGCAGCCGGTTGGTGTTGCCGACCCGCCATACCGTGCAGGAGCCGAGCCCGTTGAGGAGCTGCTGGCCGACGGCCTGGCTGCGGGCGAACTCGACCGGGTGGCTGTCGCGGTAGCAGACCACGTCGCGGCGGGCGTCGATACCGCACACCGACAGCGTTCGTGACCGCTCGGCCTGCTCCGCGGCGGTGAAGCCGCGCCAGTACCGGTCGATCCGCGCCCCGTACCCCAGCCGGGCGAGCCGGGCCGCGCCGGGCCGCTGGAGGCGCGCGTGCAAGGTGATCACCGCGGTGTCACCGTCGATCGACAGCGCGGCGAACCCGCGCCGGCCGTGCTCGGTGTGGTCCGAGCCGCCGGCGTTGGCGCCGCGCGTGGGGTCGCCGTAGTAGGTGTGCACCTCGCGCCGCGCCGGGTCGCTCACCGTGACACGGTCGCCCGGCAGCAGCCGTAACGCCGCGAAGTGCACCTTCACATAGCTCGCGCCCCGCTCGTGGATCCGCGTGCTCCAGGTACGACCGGCGGCGCCGTAGCGCAGGGCGATGTCGCCGTCGCGGGCCTCGCCGACCGGATCGGCCGGATTCTCCTGCGGGACCGCTTGGGTGGCTGCGGACGCCTGCGGCATCAGGGGCGGCGCGGCGGCCAGGAAGAGCGCCGACAGCAGCGCCGTGAGGAATCGTCGTCGATGTCTCATGGTGGGGGGACCTCCACGGGGCGGGCCGCCGGTGCGCAGGTCGTGCGCGTGACGGCTGGGGGG
>NZ_POUA01000453.1 GCF_003236385.1 Spongiactinospora gelatinilytica | reverse complement strand
CCCCCAGCCCCACCAGAACGCAGGCCAGCAGCGGATCGGCGGCGGCCTCCCCGCACACGCCGCACCCCTTGCCCGCCGACACCGCCGCCGTGGCCGCGATGTGGATCAGGTCCAGCAGGGCCGGCTGCCAGGGATCCTGCAACGCTCCAAGGGAGCCGAGCTGGCGGTCCGCGGCGAAGGCGTACTGGGCCAGGTCGTTGGTGCCGATGGAGAAGAAGTCCACGGCGGGGGCGAGGTCGGCGGCGCGCAGCGCGGCCGAGGGCACCTCGATCATGATCCCGGCCTCCGGCAGGCCCGCCGTACGGCACGCCTTGGCGAACCAGCCGGCCTCCTCGCGGGTGGCCACCATGGGCGCCATCACCGCGAGCCTGGCCGTGTTCCCGTCGGCGGCCCTGGCCAGCGCGCGGAGCTGGGTCTCCATCACCTGGGGGTGGGCGCGGAACATGCGCAGCCCGCGCTCGCCGAGCGCCGGGTTGGGCTCCTCGCCGGGCGGCGGCAGGAACGCGAGCGGCTTGTCCGCGCCCGCGTCGAGGGTGCGGACGATCACCCGGCCGCCCGGGAAGGCGTCCAGGACCTCGCGGTAGGCGGCGTACTGCTCCTCCTCGCCGGGAGCCTGCGCCCGGTCCAGGAACAGGAACTCCGTGCGGTAGAGCCCCACGCCCTCCGCCCCGGCGGCGAGCGCCGCGGGCAGGTCGGCGGGGCCGCCGATGTTGGCCAGCAGCGGCACGGGACGCCCGTCGGCGGTCATCCCGGGGCCGGTGGCCGCCGCCAGTACCGCCTGCCGGGCCTCGTCGGCCTTGCGCGCGCCGTCCACCTCGTCGGCCGGCGGGTCGGCGCGCACGATGCCGGTCGCGCCGTCCACGAGCACGGGGGTGCCGGCCTTGATGCCGGTCGCGCCCGCGCAGGCCACCACGGCGGGCACGCCGAGCGCGCGGGCCAGGATCGCGGTGTGGCTGGTCGGGCCGCCCTCCTCGGTCACGAACGCGGCCACCACCTCGCGCGAGAGCAGCGCGGTGTCGGCGGGCGCGAGGTCGCGGGCGACCAGGACGAACGGCTCGCCGCCGCCCTCGGGCACGCCGGGCATCGGCCGCCCGGTGAGCACGGCGACCGCCCGGTCGCGCACGTCGTCGAGGTCGGCGGCGCGTTCGGCCAGGTAGCCCCCGGCCGCGGCCAGCGCGTCGCGGTAGCCGCCGAAGGCGTCGTACACCGCGCGGGCGCCCGCGGTGCCCTGGCCGATCGCGGTGTCCACGACCTCGGCCAGCGCCGGGTCGCGGGCCATCATGGCCTGCGCCGACAGCACGGCCTGGGCCTCGCCGCCCGCCGTCTCACCGCGCGCCTCAAGGTCGGCCGCGACCTGTTCGAGCGCGGCGTGGACTCGGGTCCGTTCGATCTCGGCGTCTCCGTCGTGCCGTGCGCCGACCGGCGGTTCGGGGACCTCCACCACCAGCAGGTGGACCGGGCCGAAGCCGATGCCGGGGCTGACGCCCGTGCCGGACAGCGCCGTCGTGCCGTCCATCGGCGTCAGGGCGCGGCGGCGATGGCGACCAGGGTGTCCAGCACCTCGTCGGCCCCCTCGCCGTCGGCCTTGATCACGATGGTCTCGCCCTGGCGCACGTCCAGGGCCAGCACCGACAAAATGCTCTTGGCGTTCACCGGCTGGCCGCCGAGCTTGCCCACGGTGACGTCAAGGTTCGCCTTGGCCGCCGTCTGCACGAACGTCGCGGCGGGCCGGGCGTGCAGCCCGACCTCCGCCATGACGGTGACCCTGCGTTCTGCCACGTTCTCCACTCCTTCGGGTTGATCTTTCATGGCTCAGCCGTCCGGGCCCGCGCCGGGCGGCCAGGTGACGGCGGTGAGGTCGGTGACGATGAGGTCGGCGCCGGTCAGTTCCTCGTGGGGATGGGTGGTCGCCACGGCCACGCAGGTCATGCCCGCCGCCTTGGCGGCGGCGACCCCGGCCGCGGAGTCCTCGAAGGCGACGCACTCGGCGGGGTGGGCGTCGAGCAGGCGGGCCCCTTGCAGGTAGCCCGAGGGGTCGGGCTTGCCGACCTCGACGTCCTCGGCGGCGACGATGGCGTGTACGTGGTCGCGTACGCCGACCTCGCGCAGCCGCTTCTCCGCCCACCAGCGCATCGCCGAGGTGACCACGGCGATCGGCGAGCCGTGCTCGGCGACCGCCCCGACCAGCTCGGCGGCCCCGGGCACCGGCACGATCTCCGGCAGCCCGGCGTGGTCCTCGTAGGAGAACAGCTCGCCGATGAGGTCATCGACGCTGCGGCCGGGGAACAGCGCGGGCATCTCGCCCAGCACGTCGCGCAGCCGGCGGCCCATGAAGGCGCGCAGCAGGGCCTTGTCGTAGGCGACCCGGTTGTTGACGAACAGCAGCTCGTAGAGGGCCAGGCTGCGCACCTCCGTGTTGATCAGGGTGCCGTCGAGGTCGAAGAGCGCGGCCTTCATACTCGCCTTCCGTGCTCGTCCTGCGTGCTCGTACTGTGCTCGCTGTCACGCGGGCCCTGCCCGCCGGTGCCCTTCTCAGGCGCATGTCAGGAGCTCACGCCCATGTCAGGCCCAGTCGAACAGGGCGTCGCCCGCCTCGATCGTGCCATGGGCCAGTGGCACCACCGCGCCCGCCGAGGCGTCCAGCGCGACCACCGGGCAGACCGGCGAACGCCCGCCGGCCTCGACCGCCGCCGGATCCCACGCCACCACGGGCTCCCCCGCCCTGATCCGGGCCCCCTCGGTGGCCAGCACCGAAAAGCCCGCCCCCCGGAGCTGTACGGTGTCGATGCCCAGATGGACCAGCACCCCCCTGCCGTCGTCGCCGACGATGACGAAGGCGTGCGGGTGCAGCTTCATGATCTTGCCGTCGATGGGCGCGACCGAGACGAGCGGGGCACGCGGCGGGTCGATCGCCAGGCCCGGACCGACCATGCCCGCCGAGAAAACCGGGTCGGGCACGGTCGAGAGCGGGGCGGCCGAGCCCGCCACCGGAGCGCGAACGGTGGTGCTCATGCGACCCCTCGCCCTTCGTCAGCCGAGCCCGCGAGGTCACTCGATGGTGTCCTCGATGACTTCCTCGATGTCGCTGGCTATCGTGTCGGCCTCCGGCCCCACGACGACCTGGACGATCTTGCCCGCCGTCATGACACCGTGGGCCCCGGCGGCGCGCAGCGCCGCCGTGTCCACCTTCGAGGCGTCCCGGACCTCCGTGCGCAGTCGAGTGATGCACGGCTCGATCTCGATGATGTTCTCCGCACCACCGAGACCGGCGATGATCGCCTCGGCGTCTGCCGCCATGGCATCCTCCTCGTTGTCCGTGACCAGGCTAAACGAAGTGACCCGGCGGAAAGCGCGCAGCACGGCCAAGGGTCGTCAGTCGGTTTGCGTGACCTTCTTCAGACCGCGTGGCGCGTCGGGGTCGAACCCAAGCCTGCGGGCCAGCGCCTCGGTGAGCAACTGGCCGGGGACGATCAGCCCGAGCGGGGCCACCCACTCCGGCAGGTCCGGGCCGTTCAGCGCGGTGGTGGAGGCCCGGGCCAGGCCGTCGCCGCCGCCGATGCCGTACGCCGCCGCGCCCGCGCCGGTGACCCGCTCGGCCAGCGCCACGGTGCCCGCCAGCGTCGGCCCCTCGCCGGCCGCGACCAGGATGGCCGGGGTGTCCTCGTCCACCACGGCGATCGGGCCGTGCAGCAGGTCGGCGTAGGACAGGCCCATGGCGTGCAGGTAGCACGCCTCCTTGAGCTTCAGCGCGGTCTCCAGGGCGGTGGAGAACGCGAGGCCGCGCCCCGACACCACCACGCCGGGCTTGCCCGCGAGGCCCGCCACGACGGACTCCAGGTCGCCCGGGTCGTCGATCAGCTTGGCCACGGCGCCGGGCACGCGGTCGAGGTCGGCGGCGTCCACGTCGGCCCCCAGGCCGAGGGCCAGCACCGCGATCGCGGCCAGCTGCGTGGTGTAGGTCTTGGTGGCCGGGACGGCCTTCTCCTCGCCGGCCTCGGTGCACAGCGCCAGGTCGGCGGCCTCGGCGAGCGGGCTCCGCGGCCCGCCGTTGGTGATCGCGACGGTCTTGGCCCCGCAGTCCTTGGCCCAGGCCAGCGTCTCGACGATCTCCTCGGTGCGGCCCGACTGGGACAGCCCGACCGCGAGCACGCCGTCCAGGTCGACCTTGCGCTTGTAGGTCGTGGCGATGGAAGGCGCGGCGAGCGTGGCCAGCCGCCCGGTGCGGGCCTCGGTGAGGTACCGGCCGTACACCGCGGCGTTGTCGGAGGTGCCACGGGCGATGAAGAGCGTCTGCCGAGTGCCTTCGGCCACCCGCTCCACCGCGCCGACCATCGGGAGCAGCGAGTCGAGGGTGGCCCGCAACGCCGCCGGCTGCTCGCCGATCTCCCTGCGCATAAAGGTCGTCATCTTCCGCCCAGTCTCCTTGAGATCGGCCTGTTATGGATCCGTCGCCGGACGATGCGTTGACACCCAAATCCAGCATGTGGTCTAGTCCGGACTAGACCAGTACGAACCATAACTCATGCCACCCGCATCGATCGAGGGGAGGCTTCGTGGCGGAGATCGACCCGGACAGCCCGGTGCCGAAGTACTTCCAGCTTCGCGAAATCCTTCTCGACCTGATCGAGAGCGACGAGCTGCCCATCGGCGCGGCCATCCCCTCCGAGCGGGAGCTGTGCCAGCGGTTCGGCCTGTCCCGGATGACGGTACGGCAGGCGGTCGATCACCTCGTCTCCGAGGGCCGGTTGCACCGGGTCGCGGGCAAGGGCACCTTCGTGGCCCGCCCGAAGATCGAGATGGCGATCCGGCTCACCTCCTTCAGCGACGACATGCGCGCCCGCGGCCTGGAGCCCGGATCTCGCGACCTCGACCGGCGGATCGTGCGCGCGAGCGCCCACCTGGCCCGGGAGTTGGGCATCCAGCCCGGCGACGAGGTCCACTTCATCGAGCGCCTGCGGCTGGCCGACGGCGAGCCGCTGAGCATCGACCGCTCGCACATCCCGGTCGCCCTGGCCCCCGACCTCTCCGCCCACGACCTCGCCAACCGCTCGCTCTACAGCCTGCTCGAATCCCGCTACGGCCTCATCCTGGACGGCGGCGAGCTGACCATCGACGGCGGCATCGCCGATCCCGGCGACGCCGACCTGCTGAAGCTCCCCCGGGGCGGCGCCGTGCTGCTCCTCCAGCGTCGTTCCTTCGCCGGCGGCGTCTGCGCCGAACTCGGGGTCTCGACCTACCGCGCCGACCGCTACCAGCTCCGCACCGTGCTGGAAATCCCGCAGCGGCGCAGCTGACTCTCCTCCCCCACCGACCCCCAGGAGG
>NZ_POUA01000452.1 GCF_003236385.1 Spongiactinospora gelatinilytica | reverse complement strand
CGCCACCCCTGGGACGGCCTCGCCGACGACTGACCCGACGCCATCCCCAGCGGCCGCGGGGCGTGTCCCCCATGGCCTTCGCTTCGCTCAGCCGCTTTCCTTGTGTCGGGCTTCGCCCGACGCCGGTACCGCGCCGTTCGCTCGCTGACCGGTGGGAAGGGCTGGGCGCTGGTGCCCAGGTGGGGGCGGCACGCAGTACCTCACCAGGCTGGTCGGGAGACCCGGGATGCCGAGCTGGACCTGGAAGGCCTGTTCGACGCCCTGGACGCGACCGGCTGATCAAGGCCGGGCGGGCCAGCGGCGGGGGTCGCCGAGGCCGCGCAGGCCCTTGGCGGTGTCGTAACCGGCCGCCGCGAACCGCTCCCGCGAGGCGGCCAGCATGGCCCGGGTGCTCGGCATGAACGCCTTGTGGTGGACCCGCTCGGGGACCTGGTTCATGGCGAACCGGAAGGCGGCGAGGGCCGCCGTCACGACCGGCGCGGGGACCTCGGGCAGCACGCCGTACATCCGCCTGGCCCAGGCGGGCAGCGTGTAGTAGCACAGCGCGCCGAACGGGAAGTACACCGGCTTGCCGGCACTGAGGTGCCGCAGGTCTTCGGGCAGGCGCGGCCAGAGCAGGAAACGCACGGCCGAGGCCGCTTCGGGGGTGAGCGCCAGGGCGGGGCGAATCGCCGCGAAGTAGGACCTCATCTCGGCCAGCGACCCGGGCACGTCCTCCGGGTGCAGGCCCACGTAGGCGGCGCTGCGGCGCTGTTCGGCCAGATACCGGCCGGCCTGGCGGTCGGTCAGCCGCAGCCCGCCGCGCCTGGCCGTCTCCAGGTAGGAGCTCACCTCGGCGCAGTGGACCCACAGCAGCAGCTCGGGGTCGTCCACCCGGTGCAGCCTGCCGGTGTCCGGGTCGTTGATCCGCAGCGCGCGGTGGATGCCGCGCACCCGCCTGCCGATCTCCTCGGCGTCCTGCGGGCTGCCGTAGGTGACGCGTCCCACGAAGTCCGCGGTACGGCGGAGGCGGCCGAACGGGTCTTCCTGGAAGTCGGAGTTCTGCCAGACGCCGCGCATGGCGAGCGGGTGCAGCGCCTGGAGCATGAGCCCGCGCACGCCGCCGACCCACATGGCGCGGTCGATGTGCACTCGCCAGGTGACCGTGTGCGGAGACTGGACCACGATTTCCGCATCGCTTTCCATATAGGGGCAATAATCTCGCGAACCCCCGGCGATCCGGCAAGCGGGTCAGAACGGGCCGTGGTATCCGGTCTCGGCCAGGTTCCAGAACCTGATCAGCGCCGCGGCCGTGGTCTCGGGCGCCTCCACGGCGGGCGAATGCGCCGCGCCGGGCACGACCACGCAGTCGGCGTCGAGCCGCCCGGCCATGTCGGCCTGCGACTCGGGCGGCCAGCCGTCGTCGTGCTCCCCGTACAGGACCAGGGTGGGCACCTCGACCTCGGCCAGCTCGTCGGTGCGGTCGCGCGCGGTCAGCACCTCGTGGGCCATGGTGGCCAGGCCGGTCACCGAGTTGGCCAGCAGCCGCTTGTGCAGGAACGCCCTGATCTCGTCGGACACGCCCGCGGCGATGCACTCGGGCTCCAGGCGTTCGTTCCAGATGCGCTCCAAGCCGCGCTCGGGCAGCTCGTCCATCATCACCCGGCCGAACCGCTCGCGCCGCCCGACGATCGCCGCCGGGCCGGTGCTCATCAGCGTGTAGGAGGCGAACTTCGTGCGGCCGTCGATCACCGCCTCACGGGTGACCAGGCCGCCGAAGGAGTGGCCGACCAGGTGCAGCGGCTCGCCGCCGGAGATCTCCTGGCAGAGTGAGTCGATGTCGTCGCCGAGCGCCGGGCAGCGGTAGGCCCCTGGGTCTTCCGGCCCGGAGGTCTCGTACTGGCCGCGCATGTCGATCGCGATCACCCGGCGGCCGGACTGCGCGAGCGGCTGCATGATCGCCAGGAAGTCTTCCTTGCTGCCGGTGAGCCCGGGAACCAGGATCGCCGGCCAGCGCTCGGGGACACCGCTGATCGGAAGCGCCTCCAGAACGGCGAAAGCGCCCGTGGCGGTCTCGATCCGCTCGGAGCGGACGCCTTCCGGCAGGGTCAGAAATCGCGGCGTACTCACGTGTGACCACAATACCCAGCGCCGCCCTCCCCGACACCGCCGTAGTGCTTACGCTGGTGCTGGCGGGGTGGCAGCGACATTTCATAACCAATGGGTCAGTAGCGGAGAGGGCTGTCCGGAACCGTTGCGGACAGCCCGTTGCGCTTCAGCACCCGCCCGGACCGTTGCGGCCGGGCGGGGGCCTCACCTGGGGTGGTCAGTTACGGCGGGCGTTGTTCCCGCGAGGACGGCCACCGGCGGCCGGGCGGCGACGGCGCTGCGAGATGCGCTCGGTCGCGGCCGAGGGCGCGATGTCGTCGTCGTCCGTGGCCAGATCGGGTGACCGGAAGATCACCGTGAAGGGGCTCGCCGGGATGATCCGCTCGGCCTCGCGCCGTGTGGCGTTGGCGTGCTCCATGCCACTCACCTCCTGGGTGTGGAAACGATCGACGGGGAAGTCGCCATAGTCGCCGTGGTCATCGGCGTCGGCGTCGTCATAGTCGTCGTCGAAGTCGTCCTGATCGTCGCTGTCTTGATCGTCATAGTCCTCGTCGTAGTCGTGGTCGTAGGCGTCGTCGCGGCCCGATGTCCGGGTGGACTCGGGCTCCACGGTCGGCACGATCTCCGCCACCTCAGCCGCTTCGGTGGCCACCGTGGCTCGTGCGGCCTGTGCGACTTCTGCGGCGTCTGTGGCTTCCGCGGCCTTCGTGGCTTCCGCGGCGACGGTCGTGATCGGCTCGGCTGCGGCCTCCTCCATGGCCCGGCCGCCCCTGGTGCGGCGGCGCTGGCGGGTGCGGGTGGGCCGTTCGCGGCGCTCGTCGCCGTCCCGGACCTGGTCACGCTCCCGATCCTGGTCCTGGTCCCGGTCCTGGGCGCGCTCCTGGTCGCGGCCACGGTCCCGGTCACGATCGCGGCCACGGTCTCGGTCGCGATCCCGCTCCCGGTCGCGCGGCCGGGTGTTGTCGCGGCGGCCGCCACGTCCGCGCGGCCTGCCGGTCTCGCCCAGGTCCTCGATCTCCTCGGCGTCCAGCCCGGCCCGCGAGCGCTTGTCCCGGGGCAGGATGCCCTTGGTGCCCTCAGGGATGCCCAGCACCGAGTAGATGTGCGGCGAGGTGGAGTAGGTCTCCTCGGGCTCGGCGAAGTCCAGGCCCAGCGTGTTGTTGATCACCTTCCATCGGGTGAGATCCTCCCACTCCACGAAGGTGACCGCCACGCCGGTGCGCCCGGCCCGGCCGGTGCGGCCGATCCGGTGGACGTACGCCTTGTCGTCCTGCGGGCAGTCGTAGTTGACCACATGCGTGACGTCGTCGATGTCGATGCCCCGGGCGGCCACGTCGGTCGCCACCAGCACGTCGACCTTGCCGTTGCGGAAGGCGCGCAGCGCCTGCTCGCGCTGGCCCTGCCCGAGGTCGCCGTGTACCGCGGCGGCGGCGAACCCGCGCTCGTGCAACTGCTCGGAGACCATGTCGCAGGCCCGCTTGGTCTCGCAGAAGACCATCGTCAGCCCGCGCCCGTCGCACTGCAGGAGGCGTCCGACGATCTCGATCTTGTCCATCCGGTGCACGCGCCATACGTGCTGGGTGACCTGTGGTGGGGACTCCGGCTCGATGTCCTTGTTCTCCGCCCGGACGTGGGTCGGCCGGTTCAGGTAGCGCCGGGAGAGGGTGACGATCTCGCCCGGCATGGTGGCCGAGAAGAGCATCGTCTGCCGGTCGTCGGGCAGCAGCTTGATGATCCGCTCGATGTCGGGCAGGAAGCCCAGGTCGAGCATCCGGTCGGCCTCGTCCAGCACCAGCATGGTGACCTGGCCGATGTCGAGGTGCTTCTGCTTGACCAGGTCGAGCAGCCGCCCGGGGGTGCCGACGATCACATCGACGCCCGCGCGGAGCGCCTCGACCTGCGGTTCGTAGGCCCGCCCGCCGTACACGGAAAGGATCCGTGAGCCGAGCTTGCCGGCGGCGGCGGTCAGGTCCTCGGTGACCTGGAGCGCCAGTTCTCTGGTAGGGACGACCACCAGCCCGCGCGGCTTCTTGCGATTCTTCCGGGGCTTGCCGATGCGTTGCAGCATGGGGATGCCGAACGCGTAGGTCTTCCCGGTGCCGGTGCGAGCCTGGCCGATGACGTCCTGGCCGCTGGCGGCCAGGGGAAGTGCCATCTCCTGAACAGGAAACGGCGTCGTGATGCCCTCGGTCTCGAGGGCATCGGCGATCTCTGGAATGACTCCGAGGTCTCGGAAAGTCGTCAGCGTGTGCCTGCCTAAGTCTCCGTGGAAGGCGGCCATGCCGGGACCACAGGCCGTAAGATTCCCCCGTACAGGGGTCCTCGCGGAAGGCCAGCCCTCATCAATTCATCAGCGACCGGCGCACCACTGACATGGGGGCATCCGGGGGCGTCGCCCTCGGATCTACTCAGCGCGGTCGCACTTTCACAGAGCAGTGTACTCGATAGCACAACAGAGAACAGATTTCTGGTTGTTCCCCACGTTTCGGTCTCTGGGTGAGCCTTACTTACTCGTACCCTGCATCCATGACTGAAACCCCTCCCGCGACGGGTTCTTCCGGAGTCACCGACCTTCTGGGCGTCCTCGCCTACGCCGAGCTGACCGCTTTCTGGCGGCTCGCCGAGGACGCGGCCAGGCTCGCGCCCTCGCTCACCGACCGTGCCGCGCTGAGCGACCTGGCGGCGACGGAGTACGGGCACTTCCGTCTGGTGCGCGACCGGCTCACCGAGATGGGCGCCGACCCCGAGGAGGCGATGGCCCCCTTCGTGGGGGCGCTGGACGACTGGCACGCCAAGACCCGGCCGGGCGACTGGCTGGAGGCGCTGGTGAAGGCGTACGTGGGCACCGGGATCGCACAGGACTTCTACCGCGAGGCGGCCCGGCACGTGGACGCGCGGACCAGCGGGCTGGTGGACGAGGTGCTGGCCGATGAGGGGCGCTCGGAGTTCGCGGTGGAGCGGGTGCGGGGGGCGCTGGGGCAGGACCCGAAGCGGGCCGGACGGCTGGCCCTGTGGGCCAGGCGCATGGTGGGGGAGGCGCTGAGCCAGGGCCAGCGGGTCGCCGCCGCGCGGCCGGACCTCGCGGCGCTTTTGGTGGAGCCGGCCCGGGAGGACCTCGCCGAGATCTCCCGGATGTTCGCCCGCCTCACCGAGGCCCACGGCAAACGGATGAGCGCCCTCGGCCTGACCCCAGGTCCTTGATGCCGCTCGCCAAGGGCGGGGGCACCGGAGGTCACCCCGGGCGGCCCGGCTCTGGCC
>NZ_POUA01000451.1 GCF_003236385.1 Spongiactinospora gelatinilytica | reverse complement strand
CCCTCCGACACCGCCCACCAGCGCCGCCCGAAGGACACACCCCGGACCAAGCACGAAAAGCGGCCCCGCCCGGCGACCACTACGCCGAACTCCCGCACGGTCCAGCAGGGCTGCCCGGAGCGCCCTCGCCGGGCGAACCACCGAAAGCGGCCCCCGCTCGGTGACCGGCACGCCTTGCCGCTGGGAACAACGCGGTACGCAGCTTGGCAGGTGACGCGCCCGCGGCTGCAGTAGGCGGGTGTACCAGTGAGTCAGCCGGGCGATGAGCCGGCTTGTGCGGTCTCCGCGTCGATCCAGGACAGGTATTCGGCACTGCCGGTGAGGATCGGGGTGGCGATGATCTCAGGCGTGTCGTAGCCGTGGTTCGCCTTCATGTGCGCCTCCAGGTCGCCGTAGCGGTCGCGCGTCGTCTTGATCAGCAACTGCCACTCCCGCGCCTGCTCAAGCGCCCCCTGCCACCGGTACACCGACGTGATGGGGCCGACCAACTGCACGCAGGCCGCCAGCCGGGCCTCCACGATGCCCCGGGCGAGCGCGATTCCGTCCTCCTCGCTCTCCACCGTCGTCAGCACCTGCACATAGTCCGCCATGAAGCCTCGATTCCGCGCGCTCGACGAGATGATGCGGGCCCTCCCGATGGTTCTACACCGCCGGTCTGCCGGTGCTGGAACGGCGAGCGGCCACGACGGCGCGAAACGCCGGGCACGGGCGCGCAACGGAGCACGGCGGTCGGTGGAGGGAGGCTCTGCCGTACGGGATGGGCCCGGCGAGCCGAACGCCCCTGACCGGCCTGAACACGAGGAGGCCCCGCTGGAAGAACCTGGTCTTGCGGTCACTCCCCGCGAGAGCTGAGGTAGGCGTCGATGACCTCGATCATCCGATCCCGCCCGAAGCTCGGCTCATGGCCGGGATGCACCACTCTGACGGGAAGGTCACGAAGCCGGCGCATGGTCGCCCGGTACGCCGCAGGGTCGGACCCGGGCAGGCTGTCCAGCAGCGGCGCATCGTAGATGACGTCACCGGAGAAGAGCACGCCGCCGTCCTCGTCCCAGAGCGCGATGCCGCCGGGCGTGTGCCCGGGCAGGTGCAACACGGTGAAGGCGCGGTCGCCCAGATCCACCGGGTCGCCCTCCCGCAGCAGCCGCGTCGCGGGCGCGGGCACGGCGTCGTACGTGGCGATGTCGTACCCGCCGTACGGCAGCGCGTCGACCAGCGCCTCGGGCATCGGGACGCCGATCTCGTCCAGCAACGCGTGAAACTCCGCCGGGAGGTCGGAACCGATCAACGTGCCGAACTCCGGCTCCACCAGCGACAACGCCTCGGCCTCGTGGATCCATCGCTCGGCGAACTCATGCGCGCCGCCCACATGGTCGTAGTGGGAGTGGGTGAAGACCACGACGGGTTCGCGGGCGAACAGGTCGGGCGCGGCGTCCCGTAGCGAGGCCACGCCGCAGCCCGCGTCCACCAGTAGGTCACGCTCGCCGCCCCGGACATGCCAGATGTTCGATCGCAGCAGGATGCACATGCGGTTCCACCAGCATGGTGATCGAATCATCGACCTGCCGCCGGTCGAACCACCGCGAGGCCACCGGAAGGCCGCTCACCACGGCCGCCGGACATCGATGAGCCGCAGACCAGAGTGGCCCGCCCCGGCCGTAACGTCCGGGACGCGCGGCGCTCCCGCCGCATCGTCGCCGATCTCTCCGAACGTCCGCGCACACGACCGGCCTTGGGAGCCCATCACGTCACCTCTCACCGCCGAGCAATCCCGCCGGGTGGTGTAAACGGGACGTCTGGATCGGGCATCGCGCAGGTCGCTCACCCGGCCACAGAAAAGCAACGATGAGCACCAAAGGCATGACGACCTGGAAGACATGCCCAGGAGCCGATGTTCGGCACGGCGAAGTACCACAGCGCACGCGAAACACCCGACGCCAAAACGCGCCGATAAAGGGCGGGGGACACACAATGAGCCATTCCGAGTAACGGCTTGTGACTGTGGGTAGTCGGTGGACAGCACGGGAGAAGTGGACAACGACCGATCACGGTGCCAGAGTCGAACGGTCGAGAAGTGCTCGATTTATCGCACTAGTCGGGATTTCTCATGCCAAAAGTGGCGACTCAAGCGTCCGTGTCGCTGGACGGTTTCATCGCCGGTCCGGAGAACGGGGGGTTTGAGTACCTTTCGTGTGGTGCCGTGCCGGCGATGTCGAGGTGCCCACCGCGCTGCCGGGCCTGTCGTACAAGGTCTCCGAGGCGTCCGCCGACTATGTCCGCGACATGATCGAGGGCTATGGGGCTCTGGTGGTCGGGCGAAACCAGTTCGACGGCATGGACGGGTGGGGCGGACAGCACCCCGCGGCTTCCCTTCGGGTGGACGGCGGGCCGGGCGGGGTGAACCTGCCCGGCCCGCCGTCCGCCAGCGCTGTTGTCGTGGTCTCTCTCGTGGTCGCGGGTCGCGGGTCGCGCAAGGTCAAGGACGCGCTCGCCCTCGAACTCCGGTGACGATCGCCCGGCCCGGTGTGCTCGGCCCACGCGGTGTTCCACCCCGGGTGACCCGTTCCGCCGAGATCAAGCACGTTTCGGTCGACCAGGCCCCGCGTGACTACCTGCTCGAGTCCTGTACACCGCCCGATCCCGCGGTGAGTGCGCTGATCGAGCGCACGGAAGCGGTCGGTGACGCGGCAGGCATGATGGTCCCCGCCGAGCAGTTCCAGCTTGAGCTCGCGCGGGAGCGCCCCTTTATGAAGTTGATCTGTAGGAGGACCACCTTCATACCCCGCGTTCTGCGTCTTTTCGTTGTACCACAACGGATCCGGGCGTGTCCCCAACCCCCAAGCAGCACCGACTACCCACAGTCACAAGCCGTTACTCGGAATGGCTCAATACCCGCCGCACAGAATCACAGACCACTATATCGGCACCGAGGGCAGCGGCGGACCCTCCGTGCCGTGCGGAGTGTTCGGACGGAGCCCGATACGGGAAGACGCGGCTGAGCGAAGCGACGGCGATTAGGAATGGCGTCCAAGAGGGTGTTGTCAGTGGGAGCGCTCGCATCGGGTATCGGGTAGGTCGACCATTTCGGCCGCGGGAAAGGTTCCACGACTCCGTGGGATGCGACCCCCGTCAGCAACCGTGCTGCGGCCGGAGGGACTTACCGTACGGAATTGGTACCGAAACCTACGGCACACCACCAGCAACAACGTCGGGCGAAGCCCGACATCGGGAAGAGCGTCCGAGCGAAGCGAGGGCCGAGCCTTTCGCCACCGCAGTGCGAAACGGCGAGGTACCACGACTCACGCGAAACGCCCGGCACAAGAGCCGACCGGCAACAAGCCGGCGGCTGAACAGGGCCTGCCGCATGGAGACCGAGACCGGAACATGTGGGAAAGCAGGGGCTCGTGGGATGGGGAAGAACGGCGCGAAAGCGCGGAAAGAAGTGACCGGGCGGGAAGAACAGCGCGGAATCGAGAAGGTTCAGATGAACGCCGTCGGCAGCGGGACGACTTTGGCGGCGTTGACGGTGAGTTCGATGACGTTGGTGGCGAGGACGAGGGACTGGCGTTCGGTGACGAAGCGTTGCACGTGGGGTTGCCGCTGGTGTTCGGCGAATGCGACATCGTCCCGGTATAGCTCATACACGATTCGCTGCAACGGTGCCGACTTCACCGCGTGGCAAGAGTAGACCAGCGTGTCAGGTTCGTTCTGTCGGACGCCGTCCACGGTGGCCTCGGCCAGGTGGTCGAAGGCGTCGCCCGAGCCGTCGATGAGCGTGAAAACGGTGAGCAACCCGTAGATGCTCGGCGACGGCCGACCACCCCCACCACCGCCCGTGTTGGGGCCATGGCCGGACGTCTCGGGGTATACCACCCCGGTTCCGGGCATGCTGTACTCCTGCTGCTCGGCGCGGCGTGCCCGCCGGCCGCCGCGACCGCCCGCCATGCGGGCGTGAGCGCCCGTTTCGGTGCCGCGCCTGCCCCGGCCGCCGCGCGGCGACTCGAAATCGCCGGTGGCCCCGCCGGCCGGCCCACCGAAGAAGCCGTTCGCGGGAGGCTCCTCGAAAGGCGGCGCCTCCCCGTAGGAGGCGTCCCCATAGGACGGATCCGCGAACGGCGAGCCGCCCTCGTCGGCCCGCATGCGTGCCGCGTAGTCGACGTCCTGCTCACCCGCGCGGTACTCGGCCACGAGGTCGCCGAGCCCGGACCGCCGTCTGCCCTGCTGGGGCTGCGGTTGCCCGCTCTCCGGCACGCCGCCTTCCGCGGCGAAGCCGTGCCCCTCCCGGCGCCCCCGCTCCTCCATCCGGCCCTGCTCGGCGAACGCCTGGTCGGTGCGGGAGCGGGCGGGTTCGCGAATTGGTTCGTGGATCGGTTCGCGGGCGGGTTCGCGGATGGTCTCGCGTACCTGGTCGCGGGCCTGGGCCCCCTGTTCGGCGACCGCGCGCCGCCGCCCCTGCTCCGGCCGCTTGACGGCGGCGGTGTCCTCCTCGTAACCGTCCTCTTCCTCATCCTCCTCGTCGTCGTAGGGCGCGAGCGGGCGGATCAGCGCGTACCAGGTGGCGGCCGCGCCGACCGTGAGGATGACGGTGGTGAAAAGGCCCAGCGAGGAGAATCGGAGCACGCCCACGAGCGCGATGCCGACCGGCCCGATGACCAGGACGGCGTGCAAGTTGTCCATGTCGTACTCGTCGCCGTCGCGCCAGCGCAGCCCGGCGACGATCATCGCGCCGACCATGATGGCGACCGTGGCGGCGTGCGCGGCGGCGAGCAGTGAGGCCGGGAACAGGCTCCAGTGGGTGCTGCCGACCGGCAGGGATTCGCTGAACGACCCGCCGTTGTTCACCGGGTCGACGACCATGATCACTATACTGACGAAGGTCAGCGCGCCGCCGAGCAGCCATGCGGCGAACTTCGGCGGGGTCTTCCTGGCCAGGAGTTGCACCGCGCCGATGGCCAGCCACAAGGGGGCGACGAGGGAGCCGGTGATCTGGTAGAGCCGGAAGGTGGTGGCGCCGAACCCGAGCAGGTGCCCTGCCGCGACCACGCCGAGGGCCAGGCACAGTGCCACCGTGGACGCGGTCCACGCGCCCAGCCAGCCGACCGGCTCGTCGCGCAGCCGCCTGATCAGGGCACCGGTGGCGATGGCGGCGAGGAGAGCACCGGCGAATCCGATTACGGCGACGACGTTTTCCATGGTGCCTCCAATGCTGCCGGACAATAGCCCCCAACCGGTAGCGGAAGCGGGGAGCGGCCGTGTCAGGTGCAACGGTCCACCAAGGTAGCCGCCGGGCGGCCCATGCCGCGACGCTCCCCCTCCGATGTTATGGCCCACCACATACCCACGATCTAGGGAGATCCGGAACCCACCAGGCCACCTCGCCGGATCGGCAAGGCCAGGACCAAGCGGATTGTGAAATTTCCCGATCATTCCTAGAGTGTTCGAGCAGCCGACCCCTTCCCCCC
>NZ_POUA01000450.1 GCF_003236385.1 Spongiactinospora gelatinilytica | reverse complement strand
ATCCCCCGCCCCCCGTTTTCCGCTCCACGGGGTTGTGCCCGGATCGGCCGGGCCTAGTCAGGCCGCCGCGCTCCAAGAATTCCAGGTCAGAGGGGTCAGCCGGCGGATTTGGGGGTCCACAGCGTGACGGCCCGCCCGGTCTCCAGCTCCGCCCAGGGAACCGCGGCCTCGATCACCGCGAACGCCCCCGGCGGAAACCCGGGGTCGCCTTCGCCCCCGGTGAGGTCCATGACCAGCTCGTGGACGCCCGGGTTGTGCCCTACCAGCAGAAGCGTCCGCACGCCGGGATCGGTACGCCGCACCAGCTCCAGTAGTTCGTCCGCGTACGCCTGATAGATCCCATGCTCGAAGTCGACCGGCGCGTCCGGGGCGAGCTGGGCGAGAGCCAGCTCCGCCGTACGTCTCGTACGCAGGGAGGGCGAGCACAGCACCAGGTCAGGACGCAACTCCAGCGCCTGCAAGGTCTCTCCGACGCGCTTGGCATCGCCTTCGCCCCGCCCCGTCAGCGGCCTCTCGCGGTCGGCCAGGCCGGGCGTGTGCGCCGCCTTGGCATGCCGCAGCACGACCAGGGTGCGCACCCCGGCCTCAAGCACCGGAGGCCCAGATCGAAAGGCCCACCAGCACGGCGAGCACCAGCACCATGGCCAGCAGGATGAACCCGAGCGTCTTGCCGCCCGAGGGCTTCGGCTTTTCCTTCGAGGGCTGGTCGGACCGGCTCACCGTGGCGCTCCTCCGTTCGTCTTCCACCAGTGTTCCACCCCCGTGACGCGGTACGGCCTGCGGTCCCCTCCAAGGAAACCGCAGGCCGTACCGACGAACTGACCGACCGGACCGGCTACTTGCCGACCGGCTGCGGCTCGCGCTTCTCGCTGTCCTCCGAAGGCGTGTCGCTCACCGAGCGCCGCTTGGAGATCACGACCGCGCCGGCCACGACCACGACCGCCACCGCCGTCACGCCGACGCGCAGCGCGACGTTGTCGGCGTAGGTGACGACGGCGGGCGCGACCAGCAGCGCGACCAGGTTCATCACCTTGATGAGCGGGTTGATCGCCGGGCCCGCGGTGTCCTTGAACGGGTCGCCCACGGTGTCGCCGATGACCGTGGCAGCGTGGGCCTCGGAGCCCTTGCCGCCGTGGTGGCCGTCCTCGACGAGCTTCTTGGCGTTGTCCCAGGCGCCGCCGGAGTTGGCCAGGAAGACCGCCATCAGCGTGCCCGAGGCGATGGCGCCCGCCAGGAACGAGCCGAGCGGCGCGTAGCCGAAGGCGAAGCCGACCGCGATCGGGGTCATCACCGCCAGCAAACCGGGCGTGGCCAGCTCGCGCAGCGAGTCACGGGTGCAGATGTCGACGACGCGGCCGTAGTCGGGCTTCTGGGTGCCGTCCATGATGCCCGGGTTGTTGCGGAACTGGTCGCGTACCTCGAAGACCACCCGCATCGCCGCGCGGCCCACCGCGCTGATCGCCAGGCCGGAGAACATGAACACCACCGCGGCGCCGATGATCAGCCCGACCAGTACGTTCGGTGAGTCCACGCTGAGGCTGAAGACGCTGGACCCGGCGAGTTGCTCCTCGACCGAGGTCCGGAACGCTCCGAACAGCGCGGTCGCCGCGAGCACCGCCGTGGCGATCGCGATGCCCTTGGTGATCGCCTTGGTGGTGTTGCCGACCGCGTCGAGCGAGGTGAGCACCTTGGCGCCCTCGCCCTCCACGTCACCGGACATCTCCGCGATGCCCTGCGCGTTGTCGGCCACCGGGCCGAAGGTGTCCATCGAGACGATGACGCCGACCGTGGTCAGCAGGCCGGTACCGGCCAGCGCGACCGCGAACAGCGCGATCGTCGTGTTGCCGAACCCGAGCAGGAACGCTCCGTACACCGCGCCGCCGATCAGGAGCGCCGAGTAGACCGCCGACTCCAGGCCGACGCTGATGCCGGCCAGGATGACCGTCGCCGGGCCGGTACGCGAGCTCTCGCCGATGTCCCTGACCGGACGCCGGTTGGTCTCAGTGAAGTAGCCGGTGAGGATCTGGATGGCGCTGGCCAGGACCAGGCCGATCAGCACCGCGCCGATCGCGATGATCCGCGGGTCGCCGCTCAGAGCCTGGATCTGCGCGCTGACGCCGGTCAGGTCGGCGAAGCTGCCCGGCAGGTAGACGTAGGCGGCGACGGCCACCAGCACCGCGGAGATGATCGCGGAGATGAAGAAGCCGCGGTTGATGGCGGACATGCCGCTGCGGTCGCCGGCCCGCGGGGCGGTCACGAAGATGCCGATGATCGCGGTGATGACACCGATCATCGGGACGATCAGCGGGAAGACCAGACCTTCCGTGCCGAACGCCGCCTTGCCCAGGATGAGGCTGGCGACCAGCGTCACGGCGTAGGACTCGAACAGGTCGGCCGCCATGCCGGCGCAGTCGCCGACGTTGTCGCCCACGTTGTCGGCGATGGTCGCCGCGTTGCGCGGGTCGTCCTCGGGGATGCCCTGCTCGACCTTGCCGACCAGGTCGGCGCCGACGTCGGCGGCCTTGGTGAAGATGCCACCGCCGACCCGCATGAACATGGCCAGCAGCGCCGCGCCGAAGCCGAAGCCCTCCAGCACGGTCGGGGCGTCGCCCTTGTAGATGAACACCACGATGGCCGCGCCGAGCAGGCCCAGGCCGACGGTGAACATGCCCGCGACTCCGCCGGTGCGGAACGCGATGCGCATCGCGGGCCGTTCGCCCGCCTCACGGGCCGCGGCGGCGACGCGGACGTTGCCCCGCACCGCCAGCCACATGCCCATGAAACCGGTCAGCGCGGAGAAGACCGCGCCGACCACGAAGAAGACCGACCGCCCGATCTGCACGCTGGTCGAATGCGCGGGCAGCAGGAGGAGGACCAGTGGAATGACGATGACGAATGGCGCGAGCGTCCGGAACTGCCGCCCGAGATAGGCGGCGGCCCCTTCCTGTACGGCTCGCGAGATGTTCTGCATGCGTTCGGTACCCTGACCGGCGCCGAGCACCTCCCGCACCAGACCGCCTGCGACGGCTAGTGCGAGCAGTGCGACGGCGGCCACCACGATCACGATCGTGAGATGGGAGCCGCTCAGGGAAACCGCTGTGCCCTCCACAGCGGCGAGATAAGGGCCAGACATCCGTTCTCCTCGGCAAGACGGGTACGTCCTGCCCGGACGGCGCTGCGATAATCACTCGGCGGGCTTTGGCGGCGCGCATCCGGGTCGGTAGGCAGTGCCGCTTCCGGTTGAGTCCACATACCTACCGCTTGCGTCCGCATACCTACCGCGGAGGTGGCGCGTGGCGGGACAAACCTTGGCCGGTGCCGGGAGTCTACGCAGCGGTGCCGCGGATATGAAGCCTCTCCGGCTGGTCAATTGGCTACGAGTCGGCTATCGAGCGTAACCATGCCAGGCTGACGGGCGATCTGACACGGCATGACTGGCTTCGTGGCGAAGATCGGACAGATTTCGCTCTAAGATGAAACCGGGGTTTCGGATGACCGAAACCCCGGGACTAGGCGGGGGTGACCCCGTTCGCCGCTGCGGGCCAGCTCATCCTGATGCGCATGCCCTTCGCACTGGGGTAGACCTCGACGTCGTCTGCGAGCCCCGCGATAACGGCTATCCCGAAGCCCGAAGAGAGGGAATCGGACATCAAGCCGAACTGATCGCTCGGGCCGCTCTGACCGCCCGGCCCGCCCATCAGCGGTGAGAGGTCGTTTTCCATGTCATCGCTCGGGGCCACGTCGGTCACGATCACCTCGAAACGCCCCGAGTCGTCGCGCAGCTCGATGCGGATCGGCTCTCCCGGACAATGCAGGCGGTGCGCCTCCACGGCCCGGGAACATGCCTCCCCCACCGCGAGCCGCACCTCGTCCAGCAGCGACTCCTCCACCCCGGTGCGGCGCGCGATCGCCGTGGCGACCAGGCGTGCCGTACGCACATGCGCGGGCAGTGCGCTGAACGTGAGCTCGACGGTCGCCATGACTACTTGTCTCGGCCGTGAGCTTCCTTGGCCTCGTCGACCGAGGCGTAGATCCCGAAGACCTTGGTGAGCCCGGTGATCCGGAAGATCTTCAGAATGCGCTCCTGAGTGCAGACGAGCTCCAGCGAGCCGTCGTGCGCCCGCACCCGCTTCAGGCCGCCCACCAGCACACCAAGGCCGGTCGAGTCGAGGAAGTCGACCTTCTCCATGTTGACGAGCAGGTGGAAGTTGCCCTTGTTGACCAGGTCGATCAGGAGCTCACGCAATCTCGGCGCGGTGTAGACATCGATCTCACCCTCGACCTCGACGATGGTGAGCCGATCCTCGGTACGGTGGTCCAACTTCAGATCCACTGATCCTCCAGCGCCTTGCCTGCGAAAGTATTGTTCTATCCCTGGCGCCCCGGAGGTGGGACTCCAGAACACCAGACCCCGACGCGCGGCATTCAACCACGGTCTGCCTCAGTGTCTATACGAAATCACGAGTCCCGGCGACTCTGCCCGCAGATGCCAGACTGGAAACCAGTGACTCCCTCTGCCTCCTCCTCGCATCGAGCAGACGCGCTGCTGGGCCGTCTGCTCGCGCTCACGGCGCGCCGCGAGCGCGTCACTCACGTGGAGCATGTTCCAGCACGTCAGGCCGGTCAAGCCCGGTGGCCCGACTGGACCCCCGAGCCGCTGGTCAGCGGGCTGCGGCCACTCGGGGTGACTGGACTGTGGCCCCATCAGTACGAGGCCGCCGAGCACGCCCACCGTGGCCAAAACGTGATCATTTCCACAGGGACCGGGTCCGGAAAATCCCTGGCCTACCTGGTGCCGGCGCTCACCGAGGTACTGGACGGCGGCACCGTCCTCTACCTCACGCCCACGAAGGCCCTGGCCGCCGACCAGCTCCAGAACCTCCAGGCCCTGCGCCTCGGCAAGCTGCGCGCGGCCTGCTACGACGGGGACACCCCGTTCGAGGAACGGGGGTGGGTCCGCCAGCATGCCAACTATGTACTGACGAACCCCGACATGCTGCATCGGTCCCTTTTGCCGCGACACTCCCAGTGGTCCTCCTTCTGGCGGCGTCTGCGCATGGTCGTGGTCGACGAGTGCCACGGCTACCGAGGCGTCTTCGGCTCCCACGTCGCCCAGATCCTGCGCCGCCTCCGCCGCGTCTGCGCCCGGTACGGCCGGCACCCCGTCTTCTTCCTCGCCTCCGCCACGGCGGGCGACCCGGGCGCCGCGGCGACCCGCCTCACGGGCCTCCAGATGGCCGAGGTGGCCATGGACGCCTCCCCCCGGGGCGCCACCACCTTCGCCCTCTGGGAGCCGCCCCTGACCGACCTGCGCGGCGAGGGCGGCGCCCCGGTCCGCCGCACCGCCACCGCCGAGGCCGCCGACCTCCTCACCGACCTCGTCATCGACGGAGTCCGCACCCTCGCCTTCGTCCGCTCCCGCCGCGCCGCCGAAACCCTCGCCCTCACCACCCGCACCAAACTCCACGACCTCCT
>NZ_POUA01000044.1 GCF_003236385.1 Spongiactinospora gelatinilytica | reverse complement strand
CCGTTGGGCGGGCCGCGGGGTGTTTGGCCAGGCAGGCGGCGACCAGCGGGAGCAGGCGGTCAGGGACGCCGGTGAGGTGCGCCTCGTCGTACGCGATGGCGTGCAGGATGGCGGGTATCCCCAAACCCGGGAAGGCGGTGCGCCCGGTCGCCGCGTAGACCATGGTGCCCGCCCAGGAGAACAGGTCGGATGCCGGGGACACGGGCAGGCCGGTCAGTTGTTCGGGGGACATGAACGACGGCGTGCCCATCAAGCCCCTGGTGCTGGTCGTGTGGCCGGACGCGCGGGCGATGCCGAAGTCGATCACCACCGGGCCCTCGGGGCCGAGGATCACGTTGCCCGGCTTGAAGTCGCGGTGCAGCACCCCGGCCGCGTGGATCGAGGCGAGCGCGGTGAGCGTGGCCACCGCCAGGCGTTCGAGGCCGCTGCCGGTGCGCGGGCCCTCGGTCTTGACGAACCGCTCCAGCGACGGCCCCGGGACGTACTCGCTGACGATGTACGGCCGGCCGCCGACCAGCCCCGTACCGATGACCTTGGCGGTGCAGAAGGTCGCGACGCTCGCCGCGACCTCCGCCTCGCGCTGGAACCGCCGCCTGGTCTCGTCGTCGCCCGCGAGCCAGGATTTGAGGACCTTGATCGCCACCCGGCCCCCGGCGGCGGACTCGCCCAGGTAGACCGTGCCCTGACCGCCCTCTCCCAGCCGAGCCGAGATCCGGTATTCACCGATCTGCGGGAACTCGGGCGCGCGATGGTCGCTCACGACGTCACTCCGTGTGGTCGGCGGTCATAGTGGCCCGTGCTCAGCGTAGACCCGCCCGAGACCCGACACGAAGATGGCACCGTACTTCACGATGTCGGCCATTGAATTGTCCCGGCCACGGGCTTTTTCGTCATTTCGCTCGCAGCCGGGAATTGCCCTCCGAATTGCACTCAGTCGATGAGCCGGGCTCGCATCTTCCACAGGGCCAGGCACCACATCACGGCGGCGAAGACGGCCAGGACCCCGACGTGGAGCAGCGAGTCGAGGCCGAGCCTGCCGAAGACCGCGCCCCGGACCAGCTCGACGCAGTGGTAGAGCGGGTTGAACTGCGCCACTGTGGCCGCCCACCCCGGCAACTGGCCGATCGGGAAGAACGTGCCCGCGACCAGGAACATCGGGGTCAGCGCGCCGGTGATGATGTAGTCGAAGGTGTTGATGGACGGCACGATCGCCGAGACCCACATGCCGAACAGCGCGAACGCCAGCCCGGTCAAAAAGCCGATCAGCGGCACCAGCAGCATCCCCCAGCTCGGGTCGAGGCCGAAGGCCATGCCGACCAGCAGGGGCGCGCAGCCGTACACCCCGGCCTTGGCGGCCAGCCAGGACGCCTCGGCGGTGACCAGCTCG
Organism: Spongiactinospora gelatinilytica; assembly: GCF_003236385.1. Lineage (GTDB taxonomy): Bacteria > Actinomycetota > Actinomycetes > Streptosporangiales > Streptosporangiaceae > Spongiactinospora > Spongiactinospora gelatinilytica. The sequence continues at coordinate 28,957 of NZ_POUA01000044.1, read as the reverse complement.
TGGACATCGACCGGGGCGGCCAGCATCGCGTCGTAGGTGTGCTGGAAGGTGCGCCGGATGAAGGTGTTGAACATCCCGCCGAACGCGCCGATGAACAGCACGGCCGTGGAGACCACGCCGGTGGCGACGAAGTCGCGGTAGGCGTAGCCGTACAGGGTGCCGATGATGGAGCCGAAGCCGTAGCCGAACGCCAGCAGGTAGATCGTCGGCTCGACCATCGCGGCGAACGACGTGGACGGCCAGTAGCGCCGGTAGAGGGCGAACTCCCTGCGCCACACCGCGCGGACCGGAGCCCACTCGAACAGGCCGAGGCGACCACGGGCGGAGCGGGTCATGCTCGTCTGGGTCGTGCTCATTCGACGGACTCCCCGGTGAGGACCACGAACACGTCTTCGAGGTTGGCCGGACGTTTGATGCTGAGCGCGCCCAGCCGGTCGGCGACGGCCTCTGGCAGCCGCTCGGCCTGGAGCACCGACACCGAAGGGCCGGTACGGCGGGTCGGGAAGCCCGCCTCGCGGGCGATCTCCTCAAGCCCGGCCAGCCGCTCCGGCGGGCCGTAGTGCTCGTGGACCTCGGCCCCGGCGTGCTCGGCGATCAGTTTTTCCGGGGTGCCCCTGGCCACCACCCGGCCGTGCGACATCAGCGCGCACTCGTCGGCCAGCCGCTCGGCCTCCTCGATGTAGTGGGTGGACATCAGCGTGGTCACGCCCTCGTCGCGCAGGCGGGCCACCAGCGCCCACAGCTCCTGGCGCACCTGCGGGTCGAGCCCGACGGTGGGCTCGTCGAGCAGGACCAGGCGCGGCGCGTGAACCAGGCCGCGCGCGATCAGCAGGCGGCGGCGCATGCCTCCGGAGAGGTTGACCGTCTTGGTATCGACGCGGTCGGTGAGCTGGGCCAACGCGACCGCGCGCCGCACGGCGTCTCGGCGCTCGGCCTTGGGCACCCGGTAGAGGTGGGCGAACACCTCCAGGTTTTCCCGGACGGTCAGCTCCTCGTCGAGGTTGTCCATCTGCGGGACCACGCCCATCAGCGCGCGGGCCTGCTTGGACATCTTCGGCAGGCTCAGCCCGAGCACGGTGATCTGGCCCTCGTCGGCCCTGGACTGGGCGGTGAGCAGGCGCATCGTGGTGGATTTGCCCGCGCCGTTGGGACCGAGCAGGCCGAGGCAGATGCCGGTGGGGACGTCGAGATCGAGGTGGTCTACGGCGGTCACGTCGCCGTACCGCTTGACCGCGCCGGCGATGCGGATGGCCGGGGCGGAAGCGGTCCGTGGATCGGGCGCGAGCGGTGCGCGGAGGGTGCCCATGTAACCAACTGTAGAGGTTTTCCCCGACATTTTTTCAAACGCTTTTTCGGCAGTCGAGCGCCAATCGGCGAAGAACGTGATCTTTGAGTGGTTTGGTACGCCAGCTTTTACGAAATTCATGACATAACTTTCCGTGACGGCCGAGGGCGCCCAAGGAGTCTGCTACGCCCTTACCGGGCGTACGGGGCTTATTGTCGAAGTATGGAAGAACGTCCGGGGGCCTGGCTCCCTCGTCTGTCCGAGGTCGGAGAGCGGCTCGCCGAGGAGTGGCACGCCGTTCGACGTGCGCGCGAAGGCGCGTCCGGTACGGCCGGCGCCAGTGGCTCCACCCGGACGCCCGCCCCGCACGAGATGCGCGCGTCCGACGCCGACCGCGAGCGCATCGCCGAGGTGCTGCGCGAGGCGCTGAGTGACGGACGGCTCGGCATGGCCGAGTTCGAGGAACGGCTCGACGTCGTCTACAAGGCCCGCACGCTGGGCGACCTCGCGGGCGTCACGGCCGACCTGCTGCCCGCCGACCGGCAACCGCTGAGGCTGGACGGCGGGCAGGTGGCGGCGATCTTCAAGAAGGAGAACCGCGAGGGCCGCTGGGTGGTGCCCGCCGAACTACCGGTGACGGCGATGTTCGGCACCACCAAACTCGACCTGCGCGACGCGATCATGCAGAGCCGCCGGGTGATCATCAACGCCACGCTGGTGTTCGGCGGGCTGGAGATCCACGTCCCCGAGGGGGTCGAGGTGATCCGGGTGACCAAGGACAAGACGGTCACCCTGACCCGCAACCCGGCCGCCCCCGACGCTCCTGTCATCGAGGTCCGCACCCAGAACTTCCTGGGCGAGGTCAAGGTGAAGGAGCCCCCGCGCCGCCGCCGCGGACGCAGGTGAGACGCAGGTGACCAGTACGGATCAGCCCGCCGTGTCAAAGTTGATCGCGCTGTAGGCGCGCAGCTTCCACAGCCGGTGCTCGCTCTCGATCTTGCGTACCGTGCCCGAACGGCCGCGCATCACCAGCGAATGGGTGACCGCCGCGCCGCCCTGGTAGCGGACGCCGCCCATCAGTTCTCCGTCGGTGATCCCCGAGGCGGCGAAGAACACGTCGTCGGAACGGACCAGGTCATCGGTGGTGAGCACGGCGTCGAGGTCGTGCCCGGCGTCCAGGGCCCGGCGTCGTTCGGCGTCGTCCTTGGGCCACAGTTTGCCCTGGATCACCCCGCCCAGGCACTTGAGCGCGCAGGCCGCGATGATGCCCTCCGGGGTGCCGCCGACGCCCAGCATCAGGTCGATGCCGGTGCCCGGCCGGGCCGCCATGATCGCCCCGGCCACGTCGCCGTCGGTGATGAACTTGATCCGCGCCCCGGTCTCCCTGATCTCCTTGACGATCCGCTCGTGCCGCGGACGGTCCAAGATGACCACCGTGACGTCGGATGGGCTGGCGCCCTTCGCCCGCGCCACGGCGGCGATGTTGTCCGCCACCGGCGCGTTGATGTCCACCACGGCCGCCGCCTCCGGCCCCGTGACCAGCTTTTCCATGTAGAAGACCGCCGAAGGGTCGTACATTGACCCGCGTTCGCTGACCGCGATCACCGAGATGGCGTTCGGCATGCCCAGGGCCGTCAGCCGGGTGCCGTCGATCGGGTCCACGGCCACGTCGCACTCCGGGCCGCTGCCGACGCCCACCCGCTCGCCGTTGAAGAGCATGGGCGCGTTGTCCTTCTCGCCCTCGCCGATCACCACGACACCGTCCATGGACACGGTGTTGATGAGCTGGCGCATCGCGTTGACGGCGGCGCCGTCCGCACCGTTCTTGTCGCCGCGCCCCACCCAGCGGGCCGCCGCCATGGCGGCGGCCTCGGTGACGCGGACCAGTTCCAAGGCGAGGTTGCGGTCGGGCGCGTGCTCGCCCGTGGCGAGTGCGGATGGTACGGGCGTTTGAGGTGTTTGTTCGGACATTCCGGCGAACCCTCCTGTGTTAGCACCATTCCCGGCAACTGCCTCGATCGTAGTTGGCTGCCTTCCGGCGACCGGCGGAGGATAATGGCGCCACCATGAGCGACGACGACGAACGGCCGGTGACCGGCGTGACGGTACGCACCTCGGAAAGGGGCGCGGCGACGCGCGGCGCGATACTCGAAGCCGCCAGAGCACTGTTCATCACCAGCGGCTTCGCCGAGGCCGCGGTCACCGAGGTCGTCGCGCGGGCGGGCACGAGCGTCGGCAGTCTTTACCACCATTTTTCGGGTAAGGCCGACCTGTACCTCACGCTGTTCGAGGAGTTCCAGACCCGGCAGACCCAGCGGACCAGACAGGCCGTCCAAAGCGCGCGGGCCGCGGGCGTGGACGACCCGATGCGGCTGTTCACCGCCGGGGCGAGCGCCTACCTGGCCGGGTGCTTAGCCGAGCGGGAGCTGTCGGCGCTGTTCCTGCGCGGCGACGGACCGCCCGGCTTCGATGTGATCATGCGGGAACGACTGCGCAAGTGGACCGAGCGCAACGCGGCGCTGTTCGAGCCGGACGAGCGGGCGCTGGTCGTGGTGCTCACCGGCGCGCTGGCGATGGCGGTGTCGGAGGTCTCGCTGTCCGACGACGAGGACGCCTCGCGCCGGCTGTCGGACGAGGTACTGGCCATCGTGGAGGCCATCTCCAGGCCATGACCCGCTAACCCCAGGCCATCCAGGGCCGGTCGGGAACGAGACCGCGCCCCGCAGCGGGTAATCTCGCCAACTGTGCAGCGTTTCGCCCAGGGATTCTACGGATACGTGTTCGCCGTCGTCGTGTGCTTGGGGATGGTCGGCATCTTCCTGCTGATCACGCCGACCGGGCGGTCGGAGCACATCCCCCAGGTGGACTACACGATCGACCTGTCCAACGCCCGCCGTACCGCGTCCTACCAGGTGTGGGCTCCTGCCGCCGCGCCGAAGGGCTGGATTCCCACGAGTTCGCGCATGGTCCCGAGCAAGGGCACGGTGACCTGGCGGCTGGGCTTCGCCACCGCCTCGCGCGCGCACGTGATGCTGGCGCAGAGCGATGAGAAGCCGCTCGCGGAGTTCGCCGACCGGATGGCGGGCATCGCCAGGTCGGAGGGCACCCAGCAGGTCGGCGAGGCGACCTGGGAGCGCCGCTTCCGGCCGGACAAGAAGCAGCGCTCGCTGGTGCGGGTGCTGCCGGACGCGACCATCGTGGTGACCGGTACCGCCGACTGGCCCGAACTCACCGCACTGGCCGCCAGCCTCAAGCCCCAGCCCGCCGCGTAGCCTGTGGCCGCCCGCTCAGCAGGGCTCAAAAGGGCGAGTCGTCGGCGTCGGGCTGCCTGCGCTGGGCCATCGCGGCGGCGAGCTTCACCCGGGCCCCCTGTAGCCACTCCTCGCACAGCGCGGCCAGCTTCTCGCCGCGCTCCCACAGCTCGATCGACTGCTCCAGGGTCAGCCCGCCCGCCTCAAGGCGGCGGACCACCTCGGTCAGCTCCTCGCGGGCCTTCTCGTATGAGGGTGCGTTCTCTTCTGCCACGTGCCTACCCTAGGGCTCCTCATCGGGCTCGGAACCGTCCGCGCGGGCGGTCACCCGGGCGTCGGTGAACCTGATGGTCAGCGCGTCGCCCACCGACACGTCGGCGGCCCGCCGTACGACGTCGCCCCCGGGGCGCTGCACGATGGCGTAGCCGCGCTCCAGCGTGGCGGCGGGGGAGAGGGCCACCAGACGGGCGCGCAGGTGCCCCAGGGAGTCTTCCGCGCGGTCCAGCGAGCCGCCCAGGCTGCGGCGGACCCGGTCCCTGAACTGGTCGACCTGCTCGGCCCGGCGCTCGATCTCGCGTACCGGATCGGCCAGCGACGGACGCGAGCGCACCGACGACAGCCAGGCCAGCTCGCGATCCAGCCAGCCCTTGACCATGCGGCGGCCGCGGTCGCGGAGCTGGCGTACCAGGGTGAGCTGCTCGCCCACGTCGGGCACGACCTTCTTGGCGGCGTCGGTCGGCGTGGAGGCCCGTACGTCGGCGACCAGGTCGAGCAGCGGGCTGTCCTGTTCGTGGCCGATCGCGCTGACCACCGGAGTACGGCAGGACGCGACCGCCCGCACCAGCGACTCGTCGGAGAAGGGCAGCAGGTCCTCGAACGAGCCGCCGCCCCTGGCCACGACGATCACCTCGACCTCGCGGTCGGCGTCGAGCCGGGCCAGCGCCTCGGTGACCTCGCCGACCGCGTACGGACCCTGGACCGCGACCTCCTCCACCTTGAACCGCACGGCGGGCCAGCGCCGCCGGGAGTTCTCCAGCACGTCGCGCTCCGCGGCCGAGTCACGGCCGCAGATGAGCCCCACAGTGCCCGGCAGGAAGGGCAGCCGCCGCTTGCGGTCGGTCGCGAACAGGCCCTCGGAGGCGAGCAACTGCCGCAGCCGCTCCAGCCGCGCCAGCATCTCCCCGACGCCGACCGGCTTGATCTCCAGCGCGGTGAAGGCGAACGAGCCGCGGTTGACCCAGAAGTCCGGTTTGACGTGGACGACGACGCGCGCGCCGTCCACCGGCCGCGGGACCGTCGCCTCGTACACGCCACGCGGGCAGGTGACGCGCGCCGAGACGTTCGCGACCGGGTCGCGCAGGGTCATGAACACCGTGCCGCCGCGCGCGGTCAGCTCGGCGATCTCGCCGTCGACCCAGATCGTGCCGAGTTTGCCGATCCAGCCCGCGACCATCTGCAGCACGGTCCTGACCGGGATCGGCTGCTCAGGGGAGGTCTTCTGCGCCATGTCAGGAACCTATCGGGCGATGGCTATTCGGCCCTCGATTCGGCGATCTTGGCCAGCCGGTTCTCGTACATCTTGATGATGTTCGCGCGGTCGGCGGTGGCCTGCTCGTAGGCGAGCAGCGCACGGACCTCTTCGGCGGACTTGCCGCGCAGGCGGGCGCGCAGGGACGCCATGCTCAGCTCGGCGTAGTTGGGCATGGGCTCGATCAGGTCGGTACCGGCGGGCTCGGTTTTGGCAGGCTCGGCGGTTACGGCGGGTACGGCGGGCTCGGCGACGGGTTCAGCGACCTTGGCGGTGGGCTCTGCGACCACGGCGGGCCCCGCGGGCTTGGCCTTGGGGGCCTCGGCGGGTTCGACGGTCTCGGTGACGTCGGTGACGTCGGTGACCTCTGCGGCCTTCGCGGGCTCGGGCTCCTGCGGCGCTTCGGCCTTTTCCGGCTCTTCCCGCTTTTCCGGCTTCTCGGTTTCCGCCGCCTTCTCCGGGCGCGGTGCGAAGATGACCGGCTCGCGGCGGGCCGGCTTGGCCTCCTTCGTGGCCACGGAGGTCTCCTCGCCCGCGGCCGTACGGGCCGCCTCGGCCTTCACGCCCTCCGCCGTGGTGTCGGGCAGCGCCTCCCGCCCTTCCGCCTTCTCCTTGTCCTTGACGGCCTCTTTGACGGCTTCCTGGCTCGTCTCGGCCTCGTCCTTCGTACCGATGCGCTTGAGCCTGGTACGCAGCCGATCGCCGAACAGCAGCGCCTGGCCGACCCCGCTGAGCGTGGTCTGGAGCACGTTCATCGGAAGGTCCTTGGCCTTCGCCTTGAGTCCGTCACGGTCGGAGAACGCGTCGCGGACGGACTTCGCGACGTTACGGACGACGTCGGGTAGGGACATAACGGCTCCTCGGGAGGTCTGTCTACTGGACGGCTAGTCTGGCAAAAGACTGGCGCGTCGGGTACGCGAACGCTCGGGTAAGCGAACGGGCGCCCTCCCTCACGCCACGTAGCATAGAAAGCATGACGAGAGAGACCCCTGCGAACCGACGTGTGCTCGTTGCCAAGCCTCGTGGCTACTGCGCGGGGGTCGATCGCGCGGTGGAAGCCGTGGAGAAGGCCCTGGAGCAGTACGGCGCGCCCATCTACGTGCGCAAGCAGATCGTCCACAACACCCACGTGGTGAAGACCCTGGAGGAGCGCGGGGCCGTTTTCGTGGAGGAGACCGACGAGGTGCCCGAGGGGGCCATCGTGGTGTTCTCCGCGCACGGCGTCTCGCCCGCCGTACACGAGCAGGCCGCCGGCCGTAACCTGCGCACCATCGACGCGACCTGCCCACTTGTCACCAAGGTCCACAACGAGGCCAAGCGGTTCGCCGCGAAGGACTACGACATCCTGCTGATCGGCCACGAGGGCCACGAGGAGGTCGAGGGCACCGCGGGCGAGGCTCCCGCGCACGTCAAGCTGGTCGACGGGCTCGACGCGGTGGCCGACGTGGACGTCCGCGACCCGCGGCGGGTCGTGTGGCTGTCGCAGACCACGCTGTCGGTCGACGAGACGACCGAGACGGTCACCCGGCTGCGCGAGCGGTTCCCCAACCTGATCGATCCGCCGAGCGACGACATCTGCTACGCGACCCAGAACCGGCAGGTCGCGGTGAAGGAGATCGCCGCCGAGGCCGAGCTGGTGATCGTGGTCGGCTCGACCAACTCCTCCAACTCCAAGCGGCTGGTGGAGGTCGCGCTCGACGCCGGGGCCGACGCGTCCTACCTGGTCGACGACGCCTCCCACATCCAAGATTCCTGGCTGGAGGGCGTCACCACCGTCGGCGTCACGAGCGGGGCCTCGGTTCCCGAGTCGCTGGTGGACGGCGTGCTCGCGTACCTGGCCGCGCGCGGGTACGGCGACGTGCGGGAGGTCGAGTCGGTGCGGGAGAGCGTGCGGTTCGCGCTGCCCCACGAGCTGCGCCGCGAGCTGCGCGCCCCGGCCGGGTAGCGGCGGGCGGGTCAGGTCGCGGGCGGGCCCTCGGCGGTGTCGCGGTGCCTGCCGTACACCTTGGGCTCGAAGTAGCCCTCCGGCTCGGGCACGAAGACCTGCGCGGCGGGCGTGGCGGCCGCGGGCTTGCGCGGCTCCTCGCCGCCGGCCCGCGCCGCGCGCAGCTCCTCGCGCAGCGTGCGGACATTACCGGGCAGGCCGCGCCGCCAGGCCACGCCCAGCACCAGCGCCGATCCGGCGAACAACCACGGCGCTCCCGCCGACAGCGACGTGAACAGCCCGAGCCCCAGCGCCTGGATCATGGACGCCGCGCCGATCGCCCGGACCAGCTCGGCGATCAGCGTGGCCGCGAAGAACAGCAGCGGCGGGGTCACCACCAGGGAGAGCAGGTCGCGCGGGTTGATCAGGAGCGCCGCGGCCAGGCAGCCCGCCACGAAGGTCGCGCCCACCGCGAACGACCAGCCGAACACACTCGCCAGCAGCTCGCCCGCCAGCGTGGTGGCCACGACGACGACGATCGCGCCGCGGGCGGTCAGCCGCACGCCGGCCCGCTGCGCGGGTGTCGCGCTCATGGTCGCCCCCCTTGAGCCAAACGCTTGCCCCCTTGCAGTGTGCACCCGCCCGGCTGTACGGACAGGTCGATGGCCAATTTACCGTCAGGTGACGGGAAGACGCGGAGGTTACGCCCTCTTCCGCCACCAGGCGTGATCCATCGCACCTACTTCGTCCGCAAGGCCCGTTTCGTCGCTCGGTACTGCCGGGTCGGCTTCGTTCACCAGCTCCGGGCTGGCGAGCGTGCGGGGCAGGTTCTCGATCATCTGCGGCTGGTCGAGGTCGCCGTCCACCACGCCGAGGTCGTTCAGCCGGCGGGCGCTGACCATGACCCGGCTCTCCAGCGAGCCGACCGTCTTGTTGTAGGCGTCCACGGAACGGGCGAGGGCGCGGCCCAGCGACTCCACGTTGCGGCCCATCGAGCCCAGCCGCTCGTACAGCTCCTTGCCCAGCTCGAACACCGCGCGGGCGTTCTCCGTCAGGGCGGCCTGCTGCCAGGCGTAGTGGGCGGTGCGCAGCAGGGTGATCAGCGTGGTCGGGGTGGCGATGTGGACCCGCTTGCGCATCGCGTACTCCAGCAGCTCCGGATCGCGCTCCAGCGCCGGCGCCAGGAACGCCTCGCCCGGGATGAACAGCACCACGAACTCCGGGGTCGGGCTGAACGCCTGCCAGTACGCCTTGGCCGCCAGCCGGTCGACGTGTTCGCGCAGGTGCCGGGCGTGCGCGTCCAGCCGTACGGCCTGCGCGCCCGTGTCGGCGGACTCGGCGGCCTCCAGATAGGCGGCCAGCGACACCTTGGAGTCCACGACGATGTTCTTGCCGCCGCTCAGCCGTACCACCATGTCCGGGCGTACGGTGCCACCGGGCGTCACCGCGCTCGCCTGCTCGTCGAAGTCGCAGAACCGCTGCATCCCGGCGATCTCGGCGACCCTGCGGAGCTGCAACTCGCCCCAGCGGCCCCGGGCCTCGGGCCGTTGCAGGGCGCGGACCAGCGCGCTGGTCTGGGCGCGGAGCTGGTCGGAGCTCTGCCGTACGAACTCGATCTGCTTGCTCAGCTCCGCCTGCGACGCGCGGTGGCCGAGATCGCTGTCGCGAAGCTGCGCCTCCACCCGCGCCAGCGTCTCCCGCAGCGGCTCGATCATGTGCTCCACGGCCTGCTTGCGCTGCTCCAGCTCGCCGGCGGCCTCGGCCCGGGAGGTCGCCAGGCGCGTCTCGGCCATCTCCAGGAACCGCAGGTTGTTGACGTCGAGCGCGCGGGCGGACAGGGCCTGGAAGCGTTCGGTGAGCTGTTCCTCGACGTAGCCGAGCTTGCCCTCGGCCACCTTGGCGCGGGCCTCGGCGTCGGCCGTACGGCCCGCGGCCTCGGTGATCGCCCGCGACCTGCCGAAGGCGTAGCCGATGGCGAAACCGGCGGCGGTGCAGGCGATGACGAGGAGGGCGGTAGCCATGACGTCCACGACGGCAATGATCCCAGGCCCGCTCGGCGCAGCGGCGGGCCGACACGCCCCCGGGTCCGCGTAGACTCGGCGAACGTGAGCTTGAGCATCGGCATCGTCGGGCTGCCCAACGTCGGCAAGTCCACCCTGTTCAACGCGCTTACCCGGAGCGGTAACGCGCTGGCCGCGAACTACCCGTTCGCCACCATCGACCCCAACGTGGGCGTCGTGGGCGTCCCCGACGACCGCCTGCCCAAGCTGGCGGAGATCCATGGCTCGGCCAAGATCCTCCCGGCCAAGGTCGAGTTCGTGGACATCGCCGGCCTGGTACGCGGGGCCTCGGAGGGGCAGGGGCGGGGCAACCAGTTCCTCGCCAACATCCGCGAGACCGACGCGATCTGCCAGGTCATCCGGGTCTTCAGCGACCCCGACGTGACCCATGTCGATGGTGACATCTCGCCGCAGCGCGACATCGAGACGATCAACACCGAGCTGATCCTGGCCGACCTGCAGACGCTGGAGAAGGCCGTGCCGCGGCTGGCCAAGGAGTCCAAGGGCAACAAGGACCGCAAGTCCGCCCTGGACGCGGCCGAGGCTGCGGTCAAGGTCCTCGACGCGGGCACCACGCTGTACGCGGGGGCCAAGGCCGCCGGCATCGACCTGGACGACCTGCGCGAGCTGCACCTGCTCACCGCCAAGCCGTTCCTCTACGTCTTCAACCTCGACGCCGACGAGCTGGTGGACGAAGGGCTGAAGGCCCGGCTCGCGGGGCTGGTGGCGCCGGCCGAGGCGGTGTTCATGGACGCCAAGATCGAGTCGGAGCTGGTGGAGCTGCCGGAGGACGAGGCGCTGGAGCTGCTTCAGTCGGTGGGGCAGGAGGAGTCGGGGCTGAGCCAGTTGGCCCGGGTCGGGTTCGACACGCTGGGGCTCCAGACCTACCTGACGGCGGGCCCCAAGGAGACCCGGGCCTGGACGATCCGCAAGGGCGCGACGGCGCCGGAGGCGGCGGGGGCCATTCACACCGACTTTCAGCGGGGGTTCATCAAGGCCGAGGTCGTGTCCTTTGACGACCTGGTGGAGGCGGGCTCGATCGCGGCGGTCCGGTCGGCGGGCAAGGCCCGCATCGAGGGCAAGGACTACGTGATGCAGGACGGGGACGTCGTGGAGTTCCGCTTCAACGTCTGATTTCGCCGGTGCTTTCGGTTCCTGAAGGGCCCGGCCCTCGCTGACGCTTGGTCGTTCTTCTAGTGTCGGGCTTCGCCCGACGTCGGTGTTCCTCGTTTGCCGTAAGTCCCGGCGCAAGGCCCTTGTACGGCATTCCCGATGCCTGTCAGAAGTTCGCAGGGCACCCGTTTTCCGTCAGCATCGGCCAACGGTCATCAACGGGCGAAAGTGCAGGTCAGGGACGGAATTCCAGGTCTTGCCCAAGCGTAGAAGTGTGCGGACGGACGTTCCGCTGCAATGTCTGGATCGTGTAGCGGTTGACGGCCCAGACGGCGAGGGCGCAAAGGGCGAAGGCGGCGCCGAGAATGCTGGATCCCACCCATCCTGCGGTGGAGTAGAGCGCGGTGGTGGCCGTCGCGCCGGTGGCGGAGCCGAGGGAGTAGAAGAGCATGTAGCCACCGATGACGCTGCTCGTCCGGTGGGGGTGGGCGGCGGTGAGCAGGTGTTGGTTGCTGACGTGGACGGCCTGCACCGCGAAGTCGAGAACGATCACGCCTGCGGTGACGAGCCAGAGCGACCATGTCGCCTGTCCGGTCGCCGGCCATGAAGCCGCGAGAAGTGCCAGTGCGCTTCCGGTGACGATGTTGCCGCGGCCGGCGTCCGCCCATCGCCCGGCCCGGGAGGCTCCCAGCGCTCCTGCGAGCCCGGCGAGTCCGAACAGCCCGATCTGGGCCGTGCTCAGATGCCATGGCGCGGCGGCGAGCGGCAGGGTCAGTCCGCTCCACAGCACGCCGAAGGAAGCGAACAGGAAGAACGCGATCAGCCCGCGCGAGACGAAAAGACGCTCGCGGAACAAGCGGCCGAGTGCGATCAGCACGGCCCCGTAACCGCCATGGGCATCGCGTGGGTCGGTCGGCAGGAGTTTCAGGACGAGGTGGGCGAGCGTGACCAGGAGGCAGGTCTACGACCTGACGGAGGCGGGCCGCGACCTCTTCGCGGTCATCGTGGCCGCGCGTCAGTGGGGGGAGCGGCACGCGTTCGCGCCGGAGGAGCCCCGTTCTGTTCTCGTCGACTCCACCGGTGGACCCCTCCCGGAGATGCGTCCGGTCGATTCACGGGGGCGGTATGTTGGTGTGGAGGGGACCTCTGTGGTTCGGGAGTCCTGAGGGTAGTCGTCACGTTCCGCTACAAGGGAGGCGAGCGCAGATAGCCGCTGATCGTTCGGACGTGAGACACCATGTTCGTCTTGCCCGGTCCTCGGATCTGGGCGCCGCGGCGCGAGTCCTTGCCGAGGCATTCGCGGCACATGGGTGGACGCGCTGGGTTCTGCCTGCCGACGGATACGCAGAGCGTCTCGAAGAAATGCAGCGCCTGTATCTCACGCACGCCCTCACGCATGGCCTCGTATTGGTGGACGAGCAGGTACGGGCCGTTGCCGCATTCCTGCCGCCGGACGCGCCGGAGCCCGCCGCCCCGATTCAGCAGCGACTGGCGGAGCTTTATGGGTCACGCCTGACAGCGCTGGCGGAGCTCGCGCTTCCCGATGCCCCGGCGGGGTCCTGGGCTCTCGAAACGGTCGGTGTGCATCCGGCCCACCAGGGGACGGGGCTGGGAACGGCCGTGACCGCCGAAGGGCTCTCGATGATCGACGAACGAGGCGAGGCCGTCGCCCTCCGTACCTCGGACGAGCGAAACGTGCGTCTGTACGAACGGCTCGGGTTCACCATCGTCGCAACGACCGAGATTCCCGACGGGCCCGTCGTGTACTCGATGATCCGCGCCGCGGTGCCTCAGTAATCGATATTGCGCTCGGGCGGGCCCTGAGGGCGGCCCTCAGAAGCTTTTCCGCCCGACGTCAGGGTGTCTCGTGTGCCGTGAGTTCTGCTTCTGAATCAGTCGTCGCCCTCCGCGACTGTGAGGGTGAAATGGGTCGTCTTGGTGGCAGCGCCGGAGGTCGCGGTGAAGGTGATGGGGTAGGTGCCCTGGGGGGAGTTGGCCGAGACGCCGATGGTCGCCGTGGTGGATTGATCGTCGCGGATGATGCTGACGGTCATCCCCGCAGGGAGGGGGCCGGTGGACAGGGCCACCTGCTGGACCGTGTCGGGCGTCGGCTTGATCTGGACGGTGGTGGATTCACCGGGCCTGACCCTGGCCGAGGGCGGGTCGACCGTGATCCCGCTGAGAGAGGGGCCGGAAGTGCTGGTAGGGGTGGGAGTGGGCGTCGGGCAGGTCGGCTCGCCGGGCTGGGCGGGGACGCTGATGGCGGTCCACGCGGCCTTGGTCGCGTTCATCTCGGCGCAGCCGTAGAAACTTCTGGCGGCCTGCACGGTGGCCACGCGTGCCCTGCGGTATGACCAGCCGATGGACTTGCGCTGGAGCCCCAGATAGAAGATCCGGGCGGCCTTCTGGATGCCGATCCCGGCCAGCGTGGACGGGCCTGCGCAGACCGGGCTGGCGGGTTCGCCCGGCGGGTCGGTGCCCTCGGCGAGCAGGTAGAACCAGTGGTCCTGCGGTCCGCTGTCGGCGGTTCCCGTCGGGGAGACCGAGTAGCAGTTCTCGTGACCGGTCAGTGAGGGCTTGTACATGTGGATGAGCGGCCCCCTGCCGTCCACGTTCACCTCCTCGCCGATCAGATAGTCCGGTTCGTCCAGAGCGACGGGGTGGTCGGCGTAGTGCTCGGTCAAGGTGCCGAAGATGTCGGCGGCCGACCGCTCCAGGGCCTGTGCCTCCGCACCGTTCCCGTCGTCGGTACCGGATTTGGCGTGGACGGCGAGGCCGTATTGGAAGCCGACCACGTCGAGTGAGGTGAGCTGGTTGGTGCGTGCGCTGTTGTGGCCGAAGACGGTGCGGGTGCCGTCCCAGTAGGCGTTGATGGTGTTCAGGCCGACGGACGCCGGGTAGGAGCGGCCGGCTCCGTCGACGCCGTTGCGTCCCAGCCAGTTGCGCAGCATGTCCCAGTGTTTCTGCGCGGCGAACATGACATCGACGCAGGCGGTCTCCAGGCTGGCGCCGGTTCCGTCGCCCCAGGTGTCGGTCGTCTTGGTGAAGATGGGGCCGCCGTGACGGCCGCAGTTCAGACCGGGTCGGGTGGGGTCGTTCAGGGAGTACTGGCTCCCCGACTGCATGGTCTGGATGGTCACCGGGTTGCCGTTGAAGTGGCTGTTGCCTGAGCCCAGGAGCGCTTGGCCGGAGGAGGCGCTCCCGTCCGTGCCCGCAGCACTTTGTGCCGCGGCGAGTTCGGACATCGTGCTGCTGGCGTCCGCGCCGCTCGCCTGCGCCGTCGCGCCCGTGGCGACGACCGTCATGAGAGCGAACGCTCCCAGCGTGGTTTTCGGGTACATACGCGATGACTCCTTGTTCGCAAGCGCAAGGAGCCGTGGCCGGCCAGGGCTGTCCCAACGGTGACACCGACATCAGGGGCGGAGAACCCCACAAATCCCTCATATTTCGGGCGTATGGCCTGTATGGCACTCCCGACGGGCGCACATGTCAGGGACCGAAAAGCGTGTTCCGGCCCTGGCTCCCATGCGTCCTCGGCGACCACGGCGACGGCCGCCCCGCCGCACTCCCCGGCATCGACCTCCACTGAGCGACGCCGAGGCGGGTGTCCTGCGGGGTTGACATGAAACCAAAAGGTTTCCTATTGTGGGCCGCGTGGAACGGGTATTCAGGGCGTTGGCGGACCCGACGCGCAGGGAGCTGCTCGACGAGCTGTTCCGGCGGGACGGGCAGTCGCTCAACGCGTTGGCGAGCCGGTTCGCGATGACGAGGGTCGCCGTGGCAAAGCACCTTCGCCTGCTGGAAGAGGCCGGCCTGGTCGTGTCGGACCGGCGGGGCAGAGAGAAGCTGCACTTCCTGAACCCCGTGCCGATCCGCCTCATTCACGACCGCTGGGTCAGCAAGTACACCGAGACGTGGGCCGCCGGCCTCGTCGACCTGAAAAGACATCTGGAGGCACGGGTGGAGAAGATGTTCGAGATCTTCATCCGCACCACGCCGGAGCGGCTGTGGCAGGCGATCACCGATCCCGAGACGCGGGCGCGGTTCCAGTTCGGCGCGCGGGTGGAGTCGGACTGGACCACGGGCTCTGCCTACCGGGTCACCCACCGCGGGGCCGGTGGGCTGATCGAGGGCGAGAACATCGAGGTCGACCCGCCCCGGCGGCTCGTGCAGACCTACCACGCCATCTGGGACGACGACATCGCCGCCCAGGGCACCAGCCGGGTGACCTGGCAGATCGAGCAGGTCGGCGACAGTTGCCGGCTCGTCGTCCGGCACGACCAGCTCGCCGCCGACGCCGACGACCACCTCTACGGTGGCTGGCCGATGATCCTTTCCGGGCTCAAGACCTGGCTGGAGACCGGCACGGAACTCACCACACCCGGCTCGCTCATGTACGGAGGAGAACAATCATGACCGCACTACACAACACCGATACGAAACTGGACAAGACGTTCACCACGACGCTGCGCAAGAGTCCGAGCAAGGGCGGCTGGACGTATGTCGTGATGCCGGGCTCCGCCGAGTTCTTCGGCACCCGCGGGCTGGTGAAGGTTCGGGGCAGCGTCGACGGGGAGCCGTTCCAAGGTTCGTTCATGGCGCTCGGCGACGGTACGCACAAGCTCGCGTTCACCGCCGACGTCCGCGCCCGCATCGGCAAGCAGGCCGGTGACACCGTCACGGTCACCCTCGACGAGCGGATCGCGCGATGAGCGCGCCGGCGAAGGTCATCACCGGCATCCGGACCGTCAGCGTGCCGGTCAACGACCAGGACCAGGCGCTGCGGTTCTTCGCCGACACGCTCGGCTTCACCGTGGTGCGCGACATGCCGATCCCGACCGGCCGGTGGATCGAACTCGCGCCCGGCAGTGACGACGTCGTCGTCACGCTGGACCAGGCCACCGGGGACGTCACCCGCGGCTCGATCATCATCCGCTTCACCACCGACGACGCGGCGGCGGCCCACGCCGCCCTCACCGACGCCGGCGTCGACACCGACGACATCATCGCCTGGCCCGGCGTGCCACCGATGTTCGCCTTCCGCGACCCCGACGGCAACACCTTCTCCATCACCGAGCCGTGACAGCACCGTCCTCCACAGGTATTCGCGGCGTGCGGCGCGGTCACCACCCGCAGAACTCCCGGTAGGCGTCGCGAAGTTCGGCCGCGCTCGCGAGCCGCCGGGCCTCTACGGCGGTGATGACCTCGGCGGCGCGCCGGCACCTCTCCGAGGGCAGGTGAGGCCCCGCATAGGGCCCTTCTTCGCGCATCCTTCCCGTACTCGCCGCTTCGTCGGCTGTCCGGCGTCGGCTTCGGGGTCAGGGGGGGTGCTCCTCAGGCGCGGGGACAGTACGCGAGGCGGTCACCATATCCTCTATCGCGTTTGCCGCGGCGTGTGCGCCCGCGTCGGCCAGCGTTCGTGCGGTGGCGTGCAGCTCGGCCACGGCGTAGGAGTTCACCGCGGCGGCGTGTGGCGCGATGGTCGAGCAGGGGGCGGTACTTGCGTCCTGGCATGTGCTGTCCGCTCTCCCACTGTTCGATCGAGGCGACCAGGCTGGCGACGTGGGGGATCTCGTCGTCGGGGTGGGCGGTCTCGCGGATGCGGCGGGCCAGGTCGGATCGGGACCAGTACGGGGGAGCCTCGCGTAGTTGGCGCAGGCGGGTGCCGAATTCGTTGGTCGTGGGATCGGTGGAATCTGCGGACATGGCGCGATGTACCTCTCGCCGGGAGTGGGGACGGGGGCGGGGCCGCAGGCTCCCCCTTGTTCTCTCCCATCCTTCCTCTCGGTCGCCGTTCACTGCCACAGATTCACTCAGGGTGACCATTCTGGCGGGTTTCGCGGGGTAATGTCCGATGACTCGGATATCTGAGAGATGTCACAGGGCGTTGTCGTGGCGTTCACGCCCTCGGCACCCCTATCTGATTTCGAACTTTTGTCGCAGGTGGCGGAGGCGCTACCCCGAATTGAGGTTGAGCCGAGATATTGCGCGATCTGATCACAGAGCAATTCGGGCCGTCGCTCTCGGTCGCCGCCGCGATGATGTGGTCAGAAAATGAACAACGAAATGGACTGTCCTTTGGCGCCCATCTGGCGATAAATTCTTGGCGCAGAGCTTTTGTGGAAGATCCAAGGACGTACGGCCAGCCGGGCCGGTCCTGCCGTGTCCCCGACGCGAAAGACGATGCCGATGCGAAGACTCGCACTGTTCGTGACCTTATGCATCTCCGCGCTCGCCGTCGCGCTGAGTACCGCGTTGCCGGCCCAGGCGATCATCGGCGGGCAGGATGCGGCCAATCCCTATTCGTTCATGGTGTCGCTCCAGAATGAGGTGGACGGCCACTTCTGTGGCGGCAGCCTCATCACGCCCACATGGGTCGTCACGGCGGCGCACTGCATTCGGGGCGATGAGCCCGCGGACGTCGACCTGCGGATCGGCAGCCTGGACACCGACAGTGGTGGGGAGACGCGCGGAGTCAGCCAGATCGTGCCGCATCCGGCGGGCGAGGAGACGTACGACATCGCGCTTCTCAAACTGGACCAGCCCGCGAGCGGCGTGCCGATCGGGATCGGGACGCGTCCGGCCGAAGGGAGCCCGACCCGGCTCATCGGCTGGGGATGCACCACTCCGACGATGGGCCTGCCCTGCTCGCCGCCCGACGTACTTCAGGAACTCGACTCACAGATCCGGTCGTCCACCGTCTGCGCCTCCGGCGCCGGGCCGATCGATCCGGTCTGGGAGGTCTGCACCGGCAACCCGGACACCAAGGCCGGCCCGTGCCGGGGCGACTCCGGCGGGCCGCTGCTGGCCCCGAGCGGTGACACCTGGCTGCTGATCGGCGCGTTCAACCGGATGGCCTTGTACTGCGACCAGGGCCCTGGGATTTACGCCGACGTGCCCGCCCACCGGCCTTGGATCGAAAGCATCACGGGCCCGCTTCCTTAGCCTTCCAGGCCACCTTCGCTTTCTTTCCCCCATGGACGGGCTCGGCCGTCGGCCGCCCTGGCCGGCCCCCAGCGGCCGGTGGCCGGGCCCCCTCTCCCGAATCCCGGAAGACCTCGAAAGTCACGGAAGTCCACGGAAGCCCACGGAAGCCCACGGAAGCCCACGGAAGCCCACGGAAGAGGAAGGCGTCATGCGAAAACTCAGGCTTGTCATTGCGCTCTGCGTCTCCGCGCTCGCCGTCCTACTCGGCGGCGCCATGCCGGCCCAAGCCATCATCGGCGGGCAGGACGCAACAAGCCCCTATTCGTTCATGACCTCCCTGCAAAGCGGTGGCGAACATTTCTGCGGCGGCAGCCTTGTCGCGCCGTCGTGGGTCGTCACCGCCTACCACTGCGTCGTGAAGTACGAGAACGCGCCGCAAGACCTCACCCTCCGGATCGGCAGCCTGGATTGGGACAGCGGCGGCAGCACCCGCGGAGTCAGCCAGGTCGTCCTGTATCCGGGAGGTAAGCCGAATGCGCATGACCTGGCATTGCTGAAGCTCGATCAGCCGCTGGCGAATGTGCCGGTCCGGATCGGCGTCCGTCCGGCCGAGGGAAGCCCGGCCCGGCTCATCGGCTGGGGTTGTAGGAGGCCGGGGCAGGCGTTCTGCTCGCCTCCAGAAGTGCTCCAGCAGCTCGACTCCACAGTGCGACCGGCGAGCGACTGCGCCGCCGCGGAGAATCCGATCGATCCTGCCTCCGAGATCTGCACCGGAAATCCGGAGGCTCAGGCCGGGCCTTGTAAGAACGATTCCGGCGGGCCGCTGCTCGTCCCTGACGATAATGGCACCTGGCGGCTGCTCGGCGCATTCAGCCGGATGTACGACACCTTCTGCCAGGAGTACAAGGGCATTTACACCGATGTCGCCGCCCACCGCACCTGGATAGAAAGCGTCACCGGGCCGCTTTCCTGAAAGCGCTCGGCGGTTCAGGGTTTTGTGAGGAATTTTTCGACTGCGGCGCGCGCGTGCCGGGCGTGGACGGGGTCGCCGGTGATGCCGGCGGTGACGATGGCCCCTTCGGCGAGCAGGGCGACCGGCTCGGAGTCCGAAAGCCCGGCGGCGCGGGCCCAGACGTGGATCTGCTCGTGGAACGCCTGCTTGTGCGCCCGGACCTCGGCCGCCACCGGTGCCGAGGTGGAGCCGAGTTCGCCGTGTACGTTGATCCAGGCGCAGCCGCGGAAACCGGTTTCGGCGAACCAGCCCGCCAGCCAGTCGAAGATGGCGAGCACCCGCGCGCGTGGTTCGGTGACCTGCTCCACGTAGGCGGACAAACGTGCTCGCCATCGCTGGTCCCGGCGCCGGAGTACGCCGACCACCAGGTCTTCTTTGGTGGCGAAGAGCCGGTAGATCCGCTTCAGCGGCAGGCCGGACGTCGTGCGGATCTGATCCATCCCGACGGCCTGGACGCCTCGCGCGTAGAAAAGCGCCTCCGTGGCGTCCAGCAGCGCTTCACGATCCCGGCGGTCCTCCTCTTCGGTGATCGGGGCGGGCACGCGGGCCTCCTTGACGTCGAGAACGAGCGTTCTCTATCGTACCGGACAGAACTGGAGAACGACCGTTCTCGACAAGGAGTCGTGATGAGCGAAGAACGTCCGCCCTTCCCGCCCTTCACCCGGGACACCGCGCGGCGGAAGGTCCAGGCGGCCGAGGATGCCTGGAACACCCGTGATCCCCGCCGGGTGGCCATGGCCTACACGCCCGACTCGGTATGGCGGAACCGGGATCAGTTCTTGAGGGGTCGGGAGGAGATCGTCGCCTTTCTGACCGCGAAATGGGCGCGCGAACTGGACTATGCGCTGCGCAAGAGTCTCTGGGCCTATTCCGACGACCGCATCGCCGTCCGCTTCCAGTACGAGTGGCACGACGCCGATGGCCGATGGTGGCGCAGCCACGGCAACGAGATGTGGGAGTTCGATGAGCACGGCTTGATGAGCCGCCGCGAGGCGAGCATCAACGACGTCGCCATCACCGAAGCCGACCGGCGCATCTTCGGGCCTCGCCCGGAAAGCGAAAGCGGAACCGACATCCCGCTCCGGTGAACATCGGAACCGGCTAACCCGGTGTCCATTGCGGGCTGAAAATGAGCAGTTTATGGTCTGTCCGGTGGACACCTGATCAGTGAAGAGTCATTCGCGCAGTTCTTTTGTGGTTGTGAAGTCCTACTTGGCGGATCGATCCCGCCACCACGACCCTCCGACATGAAAGAAGTGACAGCGTGCGAAGACTCGGGTTATTCCTGGCCTTCTGTATCTCGACCGTTGGCCTCGTTCTGGCCGGCCCGCCGGCCGCGCAGGCCATCGTGGGCGGCGCGAACGCCCCTGCGCCCTACTCGTTCATGGTCTCCCTCCAATCCGTGCAGGACGGTGAGTACAAGCATTTCTGCGGCGGCGGTCTCATCGCGCCCTCGTGGGTGGTGACGGCGAGTCACTGCATCGACGGCGACCAGCCCGCAGACCTCCGGCTGCGAATCGGCGGCCTGCGGTGGGCCAGCGGTGGCACGGTACGCGCGGTCACCGAGATCGTCCCGCACCCCGACGGCACGGCCGTGCGCGATATCGCGCTGCTCAAGCTTGACCGGCCGGTGTCCGGCACGCCGATCCGCATCGGCGCGAGCCCGGCCGAAGGCGACCCGACGCGGCTCATCGGCTGGGGGTGTACGAACCAGGGGCCGTTCCTGTGCACCGCGGATGTGCTCCAGCAGCTCGACTCCGCGATACGGCCCGCGAGCGTCTGCGACAACTCGGGCGGTCCCGTGAAGCCGGGCTGGGAACTCTGCACCGGCAACCCGGACGATGTCGCCGGGCCCTGCAAGGGTGACTCCGGCGGCCCGCTGCTGGTGCCGAGCGGCGGTACTTGGAAGCTGGTCGGCGTGTTCAACCGGATGAGCGCCCTGTGCGAGGTGGGCGCGGGCATCTACGCCGACGCCGCCGCACACCGTCCTTGGATCGAGAGCGTCACGGGGCCCCTTCCGTAAGGGTTCTCGCGGGAAAGAGGGGTCCGGCCCTATGACCGGACCCCTCTTTCGCCTGTGCGCGGGGGCATCGGGGAATTGTCGGTGCGGCCGATTAGATTCGAAGGACTTCAAGATCGTTTATGGGGAGGGAAGGCCGGATGTCCGCCGCAGATGTTCCGCAGGAGATCGAGTTCCCACAGCGGATGGGCAAGGTCTCCCGGCGGGAGCTGGCGCTGCACGGTTACACGCGGTTCGACCAGCGCCCCCTGACCGAACCGCCCGCAGCGCGAGACACGGCGGTCCTGCCAGGCGAGGAGAGCGAGGTCATGAAGACCAGACTGCGAAGGCTGCGTACGCTTGGCCGCGATTTCGTCTGGGCGGCGGAGATCCGGCACATCCCCGGCTCAGGTGACTGTCACCGGGGCTTTCGGCTACGGGTGTGGGGTGGGGCGGGAAGAACGGCCGCGTCCTCCAGGTGCTGTCCAGGAGCGGCCGGTCGCCCTGGGGATTCTGCACGACCGATGTCGTCCATCCACTGCCCGGCGACGTGCGGGCGATCGTGGCACGCGCGCTGGCGGTGGGCTGGGACCCTGCGGCGAGAGGCGGGACGTTCGTGCTGAGCGAGCGCGAACACGCCGCCGGGTGGGAGCTGCCCGATTTCCTGGTGACCGCCCGGCAGCGCGATCCGGAGGCGCCCGACCCAACCCGGCGAGTGCTGCCGGAGGGCGGCGGTGAAACCCGGTACGGCGCCGGGCGCTAGATCGCGTTGTACGTCGCGGCCGACGTCAGAGACGCTTACCTGGCCGGGTGCGCCGAGATCGTCGAACAGGCCCGTACGGCTGTGGGGTGCCAGGAAAACGGCCTTGTCCAGCCCTGCCCCATCCGGCCCACCAGACAGCGATGGCCGAATTGATCTCCATCCCCACACTCACGGGAGGCCCCGTCACCTGTCGGCTCCCATCACATCGGTGTCGGACCATCCCGCGCGCACGGGGAGCCCCCCGCCCATAGTCGGCGTGCCGAAATTCTTACGGGGACCATTCCTGCGCGTGCGGGAGCACATGCCGATCCCCGACCAGGCCGCAGCAGCGCCCGGGACATTCCCGCGCGTGCGGGGAGCACACTTGCTGACCTGCGGGTTTTCCTGGCGCTGGCCGTGATTTCCTTTAGGTCGAAAACGATCATCTCACTGGCTGGCCTCAAAGCATTGCGGTTCGACGAGGACGACCCCTTCTACGACTGTGGGGGGTGCGGCTGGAAACACAGAAACGGTATCTCGCAAGGGCGTACGAGCCGAGTGACTTGCCTGGAGTTGGTGAAGGCTTACGGTCCGAAGGCCGCGTAGGACGGGGTTCCTTGGAGGCTTGGTCGTGGGTTGAGGCGGGAATTGGGTGTGCTGGGGGCGATAGCGCCGGGCGGAGCCCGGCTTAGGGGAAAGCAGGCCGAGCGAAGCGAGGGCGATTGTGCGCGGTAGCGCGTGTTGGGGCGACGCCTGGTAGTGCGTGTTGGGGCGGCGCGCGGTAGTGCGGTCCCTCAGGGGGGCACAGGCTGAGCGGAGTGAGGGCCATTTTGGCCGGGTGGCCGCAGGCGCTCTGGGTGAGTCGGTCAGGTGGTGCGTGGGGGGGTGGCGGAGAGGACTGATGTCAGGAGTCCCGGGAATCGCCGTTCCAGTTCCTCGCGGCGCAGTCGGCTGGGGCGGGCGTTGCCGTCCAGGCGGGTGGAGACCAGGCCGCCGTGTCTGAGGATGTTGACGTGGTGTGACACGGTCGAGACCTTGACCGGCAGGTCGAGTGCGGTGCAGGTGGACTCGCCGAGTACGTCGAGCAGGCGCACGATCTGTAGCCGCGTCGGGTCGGCCAGGGCCGACAGGACCGTGCCGACGTCGATCTCGTCGAGGTCCGGCTGTGCCAGCCAGGTCTCCATGCTCACTCCTTCGATGACCGTCCCCTTCTACGATACCCATCGGACTTCTATTACGATGAACGTCGTAACTACCGATGGCTATCGGAAGGCTTCTCTTCATGGCCTCTTCAGTCCTCCCAACGGCCCCGCCCGCCGTCCGATGGCGTCCGCACGCCGCCGTGCTCGCGTTCGGGGCGTTCGCGGTCGGCACGGATGGCTTCGTGATCGCCGGGCTGCTGCCGTCCGTGGCCGCGTCGCTGCACGTCAGCGTGGCGGCGGCGGGGCAACTCGTGACGGTGTTCTCGATCGCGTACGCGGTGTTCGCCCCGGTGCTCGCGGTGCTCACCGCGTCGTGGTCGCGGCGGGCCGTACTGGTCGCCGCGCTCGCCGTGTTCGCCGTCGGGAACGCGATCACCGCGCTCGCCCCCGACTACGGGCTCGTGCTCCTCTCGCGGGCCATCGCCGCCGCGGGCGCGGCGCTGTTCACCGCGACCGCCAGCGCCACGGCGGCGCTGCTGGCCGGGGAGCGCGAACGCGGCCGGGCCATCGCGATCGTGATGTTCGGCATGACGTCGTCGCTGGTCCTGGGCGCGCCGCTGGGCACGGTGGTCGGCGACCGGCTGGACTGGCGGGCCACCATGTGGCTGGTCACCGCGCTCGGGATGCTGGCCGTCCCGCCCATCGCGCTGCGCCTGCCGGCCGTCGCGGCGGGGGCCACCGCGGGCCTGCGCGCCTTCCTGGCCCCGCTCGGCGACCGGCGGGTGCTGGGAGTGCTGCTCACCACGGTGGTGGCGTTCACCGGGATATACATCCCGTACACGTACATCAGCGAGATCTTCGCCCCGGCCACCGGGGGCGGGGCGCTGCTGGCCGTACTGCTGCTCGCCTTCGGCGTCGCCGGTACGGCGGGCAACCTCGCCGCCGGGAAGCTGGCCGACCGGCGCGGCCCGCGCGAGGTGATCATCGCCGTTACGCTGATCCTGGCCGTGGTCTTCGTCCTGATGCCGCTGGGCCGGGGGACGATCGGAGCCGCCGTGGCGACCACGCTGGTGGCCGGCTTCCTGTCCTTCTCGGTCACCACGCCGCAGCAGCACCTGCTGATCACACTGGCCCGGCACGGCGCCGGAATGGTGACCTCGCTGTACCAGTCGGCCGTGTACCTCGCGGTCTCGCTGTCGGGGGCGGTCGGGGCGCTCGGCCTGGCCGGGTGGGGCGCCGCCGCCCTGCCGTACCTCGCGGCGGGCCTGATGGCGCTCACGGCCGGGCTCACGTACCTGTCAGGCCGCCCCCGTACGTCAGACGGCGGCCACTGATCAGCTGGGAATGCGGATGGCGGCGAGCTGCGTGGCCTGGGCGACCGGGCGGTCCTTGGCGTCCCATGCCTGGGCCGTCTCGTGCATACGGTCGCCACCGAGGTCCGTCGCGCTCAGCCGTACGCGGATCGGGCCGGACGCGGGCAGGCGGTGAATGTACGCGGTGAGCTGGACCGTCGGGGCCCACCCAGGGACGCCCAGGTCGTAGGAGGCCGGCGGAACGGGGTCGAGGGCGACCAGGAGGCTCAGCGGATCCCAGTCGGAGCCGTCCTTGAGCCGCTGCCAGGAGTGCGTGACGCCCTCGCGGCGCGGCGCGCCGAACATGAAGGCGAGGTCGCCGGGGGCGATGCGCTCTTCGACCACGTCCATCAGCGGGATCGTGAACCCGGCCACGGGCGGATCGTTGGGCACCAGGAAGCACTCGTTCTCCGGCGGGATGCTCGGCGGCTCGACGGCCGACCACTCGGGGCCGGAGTCGTCCAGCGGCCCGAGGGTGAGCACGGCCTCGACCCTGGGCCTGCCGTCCTGGGACAGCCGGGCCCGCGCCTGGGTGAGCGTACGGCCCGAGCGCAGCAGCTCGACGGTGACCTCGGCCGGACCGGGGACCGGCGGCTCGATGAAGGTCGCGCCGACCGAGGTGACGTGCGGGTGGCGGTCGTTCGCCGCCGCGTCCAGGGCCGCCCGGCCCATGATGGCCAGCAGGTAGCCGCCCTGGGGCCGGACGCCCACCGCCCACAGCGGGTCGAGCTCGGCCGTGTACCGGCCCGCGCCGCGCGCGGACACCGCGGTCGCCTCACCGAATGTTGACATGTGACCCCTTCCTCCGAGAGTCAGGTTGACATCGTTAACCTAACGTCGTCAACCTGTACGCATGGCGACCACGAGGCGAGTGCGGGCCCGTCGCGGCGAGGGCGTGCTGCTGCGCGAGGAGATCCTGCGCGCGGCCGGCGAACTGCTCGCCGAGACCGGTACCGAGGACGCGCTGACGGTCCGCGTGGTCGCCGTGCGGGCCGGTGTCACCACGCCCTCGGTCTACCTGCACTTCGCCGGCAAGGAAGAGCTGGTCGAGGCCGTCTGCCTGCGCGCCTGGGACGAGCTGGGCCGGATCTTCGCCGAGAGCCGGGGCGGTGACCCGTTCCTGGCCCTGGGACGCTGCGGCCGGGCGTACGCGCGGTTCGCCCTGGACCACCCGGCGCAGTACCGGGTGCTGATGATGCGGCCCTCGGCGGGCCCAGGCGTGCCCGCCGCCGCCTCGGCGGCGTTCGGCCACATGGTCGCCGCCGTCGCGGCCTGTGTGCGGGCGGGAGTACTCCAGGGCGACCCGGAGACCCTTGCCCTCGGTCTGTGGTCGGCCGTGCACGGGTGCGTCTCGCTGCTGATCGCCCAGCCGTCCTTCCCCTGGCCGGAGGACCGGGAGGCGCTGATCGCCCACATCGTGCACATGGCGGGCTTCGGCGCGGCGTTGCAGTCCCGCCTGCCGCGCGCACTGCCACCGAGCGCCCGGCTGGCCGCCGAACTGGACGACTTCGGCGTACGGCTCACCGCGGCCGGTGAGCAAAGCGGTCAGACCGGTCAGTGCGGTCAGCCTGGTCAGACCGATTCGGTGTGAGTCGGGTGTGACACACCTGACTCGGTCTGGTGCCGCACCAGTGACAAGATGTCGCTGAATGGCCACATATGCGCAGGTCGCGACAGTCCAGGAGCGGTGGGGACAGCAACACGTAGCGGTTAGGTAATTGAGGGGCCTCTGGCCTGGTATAACCCGCTTTGTCCGATGGGCAGAGCCCTGCATGCGGGGTCATCGGGGACGAACACCCGGTTTGCTCGGTTACGGTGATGGCTGCAGCATGGGCGTGGCTTTCCTGGAACAATTGGCAGGGCCGCTAGGGTGATTGCTTCACCACCGATAACGGGATCGAGAGTAAGACGACACCGCGCCATGCCGTGGGGATCGGCGCGAGCGGAGGCGTGATGGCTCGAAGGTCGATCGTCCGGCGGGACCCTCGGGTCCCAGGCGATCCGGAGCTGTCGGCGTACCCGGACCCCGGCGAGGCCGAGACCCTCGCCGCCCGCGGGAGCGGTGGCCCCCGGCGCGGCCGATGGGCCGGCGGCGGTGGGCGGTGGCTGGTGTGGGCCGGCCGGGCCGTGCTGTGGGCGCTCATCATCGTCATCGTGTTCAACGGGGTACGCGCGCCATTCGAGCGTTTCACCCAAGGGGGTTCGTCGTCCGGCCAGGTCGCGCCGTCGGCCGGGACCGGTTTCCCCACCGACCGCGCCGCGTCGTTCGCCAATCAATTCGCCGCCGCATATCTCAATATGAACGGCGCCCAGCCCCAGGAAAGGGCCGGGAGACTGGCGCCGTTCCTGCCGGAAGGCACCTCTGACGGGCAGTTCGGATGGGACGGCGCGGGCCAGATGTCGGCCGGGGCCATTCAGCCGTACGGGGTCGATGTGACCGACGCCCAGCACGCGAAGGTCAACCTGATCTTCCAGTCCGGCAACCGGCGGATGCTCCTTTCCGTGCCGGTCTTCTACTCCGACGGCAGGTTCGTGGTCTCCGAGCGCCCCGCCGTACTGCCCGCGCCCGCCAAGGCCGACCTGCCGCACGCGGCCGAGCCCGATCGTGACGAGACGACCGCGGGCGAGCTGCGGCAGCAGCTCGGGGCGTTCTTCGAGGCGTACGCCAAGGGCGACACCGTCGCGCTGCAGCGCTATGTGAGCGGTACGAAACTGGAGAGCTTCGGAGGGGCCTTCACCTTCGTCAAACTCCAGGACCTGGTGGTTCCGCCCGGCGGCACCATCAGGGACATCACCGTCGTCGTCGTCTGGGGCCTGGTGCCCGCCGCGCCGCCGGCCGCCGAGCCGACGTCGACCGGGGGCACCCAGGGGAGCGGGACGCTCACCCAGTCCTACCGGCTCACCGTCGAAAAGCAGGGCGAGAGATGGTACGTGAAGGACATCCGCGGCGCAGACCGCTCCGTGGGGTGAGAATGATGGCCGCCGTCCGACGCCACTCGTCCGTGGCCGATCCATTCCCCCAGGAGGACCGGAATTGAGTCTGCAAAGCGTTGTGCTGCACGTCATCGACGTCGCGGCGCTGCCACTCGAAGCGGCGGCGTCGCCCACGCCGGCCGCTCCGGAGGGCGTGGACACCCAGGGTCTGGCCGACTTCCTGCGCGGGTTCTTCGGGCCGCTGTTCCTGGTGATCGTCTCCGTCGTCGCGCTTTTCTTCCTCTTCACCAGGGAAATCACCAGGTTCGTTCAGTTCATCATTCTCGCGGTGGCGATCGGGGTGATCTTCTACGTGCCCAACATCATCGAGGTGACCGCCCGCGCCATCGCGGGCGCGCTGGGCATCGGCAATTGAAGGATTGAGAACGGGTCGTCGCGGTCATTGATGATGAAGCGGATGAAGCGGTCCCCGGCACACGAGAGTGAGGCGAGCAGAGTACTGCCCGCGCGAGCGCGACGGATCTAAGGTGCGGAGAGGAGGAGCGCGTGGACCTGCCCACATATACCAATATCTGGCGTATCGAGAAACGGCTCTACAAGCTGTACGACCTACGGCTGCCGATGCCGCTTCCGATCGTGTGGATCGGTGTCTTCATGGGCGTCCTCGTGCCCTGGTCGCTGTTCCTCTGGCTGGTCGGCCTGGACTTCGTGACTCCGTGGCACGTCGTCTACCTCGTTCCGCCGGGCATCGTCACCTGGCTGTCCACCCGTCCGGTCATCGAGAGCAAGCGGCTCAACGAGTTGCTTCAGTCCCAGCTCCGCTACCTCGGCGAGCCGCGTACCTGGTGCCGGATGGCGCCGAGCGCCGAACCAGCCGAGATCGTCTTCCACGCGCGGGTGTGGCGGGCCGCCGTGCTGCCCGAGCCGGTCAAGGTCAAGGCCACCCGCAAGGCCCGGCACGCGGCCAAGGCCCGCGGCCGGGCCCAGCGGGCCACACCGGCCGGTCAGGTACGCCCGGCCGTGGCCGCCGCGGCTGCTGCCGCCACCACCGCGCCGGTCGCGCCCGAGGCCGCGCCGGCGGTGTCCGGCGCGCGTGAGGCGCCGGCCCTGGGCGCGGGCCGTACGCCCCGCAGAGGGGTGGCCCCGGCGCTGTCGCCGTCCCCGGGCACGCAGGTCGCGCCGCCGGACCGGGCGTCCGTGGCGCTGCCGTCCGTCGCCTTCCGCGCTCCGGCCCAGGAGCCTCAGGCCCAAGGCCCCCAGGAACGCGCTGAGCGGCCCGCTGCGCCGCCTTTGCGGTCCGGGCGGGGAGAGGAACACCTTCGGGTGGTGCCCGATCGCGGTGAGGGGCCTGAGGAGGGGCCGCGCGAGTCCGGCGGCCCTGCGGATGGTTCTGCTGGTTCTGCGGTGAGTTCGCCTGATTCGTCGGCTGTTGCCGCCTCGGTTTCGCCTTCGGTCGAGCGCCGCGAGCCGGCGGCTCCCGTCGCGCCGATCGGTGCCGACGCGCTGCGCCGCCTGCGCAGGCTCGCCGCGTCCGTGGATGGTCCTGGCGGGGGTGACCGTTCGTCGTCGTCCTCGTACGGCGGGGCGGGCAAGGCGGCCTACGGCGGGATCGGTGGAGGCCGGCAGGAGGCCACGCCGGAGACCGGCGAGTCGGCCCGAGACAACCACCGCCGTGGCCAGCCCCCACT
>NZ_POUA01000449.1 GCF_003236385.1 Spongiactinospora gelatinilytica | reverse complement strand
GCGTCGGGTCGACCGTGGGGGTCACGGTCGGGGTCGGAGTCGGCTCCGGACCGCCGGGGCCCACCTGGAGGTCGACACAGCTGTAGAACGCCATACCGGTGTCGGCGACGTTCCAGATGGCCAGCAGCTTGATCCGGCCGGAGTGGCCGCCGAGGTTCACCGTGTGGTTCACGGTCCTGGCCGGGAGCCTGCCCCGGTCGTTGAACACCGCGACCCGGTCGCTGCCGATGAAGTACTCCCACGTGCTGGTGGAGTGCGGCACGGGGACGCTCCAGCGGAAGTTGACCGTGCTGCCGACGTTCGCGGCCGGCCATGCCCTGGAGTCGTCGTTGAGCGGAGCCCAGCGGGAGTCGCCGGCGTGGCAGTTACGCTGGCCCTGACGGCCTTCCACGCTCTGCGGCTCCCAAATGATCTGGCCGCAGTTCCGGACCTTGCCGGAGGCACAGTTCGCCTGACGGCTCGGGGGGTCGGAAATGTAGCCGTGCGCCGACGCGGGCGGGGCCACGACCACCACCGTCGCGATGGTGACTACCGCCGTGGCGAGGACTGTGAGCAATCTTCGCATCTCATACATCCTTCGTGCTGAGGGGTACTCCAAATATAAAGTAAAGTTTCCTAACAGTAAACCGCTTTGCCAGGATCCGTCCCCTCAGCCGTCACAGGCCCGCTCGCCGCCGGTCGATGCCGGCCTCAAGGCGATCGTCCACGGCGCGCACCCCGGCCACCGGCTCGTCCGAGCGGACGGGGGCGGCCCGATGAGCCGGCCGAGACGTTCGCCGCGTCCCGCCGTGCCATGGACGACACCGACCACGGCACCGTGAGCCGGGACGCCGACCGCGTACGGGAGGCGGCCCCGGCGGTCACCGAGCCGGTCGTACCGGGAGACGGCAAGGGCGACGCCCGGCACTACGGCACCGGCGTGCTGCCCGGACATCGCGGTCCTGCTGACCGACACCGCCGACTGTAGCGGCGAGACCTTCTGGGGGCGGGGGTCAGGGCTTCTGGAAGCCCGCCTTGGTGAGGACGTCGCCGCCCTCGCCGGACAGGACCAGATCGACGAATCGCCGGGCCAGGTCGCGGGCGGGTGACCTGGACAGAACGGTGATCGGGTAGTCGTTGGCCGCCTTGCCCGCCTCGGGGAAGGTGATCCCGCGTACCTTGCCGGAGGCGATCACGTCGGTGCGGTAGACCAGGGCGGCGTCCACCTCGCCCAGTTCGACCTTGGTCAGGGTGGCCTTGACGTCCTGCTCCAGGGTGACCGGGGTGACCTTGAGCCCGGCCGCGGACAGCGCCCTGGCCGCCGCCGCGCCGCACGGGACCTGCTCGGCGCACAGCGCGACCTTCACCCCGGGGCGGGCCAGGTCCGCCAGGGCGGCGATGCCCGCCGGGTTGTCCGCGGGCACGGCGATCTCCAGGGTGTTGCGCGCGAACACGGCGGGCGACTTCGCCAGGGAGGCGTCCTGCACGGTCTTCATGGTGGCCGGGCTGGCGGCGGCGAACACGTCGGCGGGCGCGCCCTCGGTGATCTGCTGGGCCAGGGTCGCGCTGGAGCCGAAGTTGAACCGCACCCGGGTGCCTGGGTGCCCGGCCTCCAAGCGCCTGCCCAGCTCGGTGAACGTCCCGGTGAGCGAGGCGGCGGCCAACACGGTGAGCGACGTGGCGCGCGGCGCGGAACCCGCCCCGCCGGCCGGAGCCGGCCCCCCGGTGCCGCAGGCCGCGAGGGTCAACGCCAGGATGACCGCCGGGATGAGCAGTACGGCCGGCAGGGGCCGCCGGGGAGAACGTCTGAGCACCTGGAACTCCTTAGTGGCCCGCCGCGCGAGCGTTGTCGGGGATCTCCACGACGACGTTGGTGGACTTGATCACGGCGACCGCCGTCATCCCGACCTCCAGCTTGAGCTCGTCGACCGCCTGGCGGCTCATCAGCGACACCACCCGGAAGGGCCCGGCGGCGATCTCCACCTGTGCCATCACCGCGTCCTTGAGCACCTCGGTCACGATGCCGCGGAACCGGTTGCGCGCCGAGGAGAACCCGGAACCGCCCTCGGCGGCGACCTGGGCACGGGCGAAGGCCGCGAGGTCGGCGCCCGCCACGATCCGGTGCCCCAGGTCATCGCGCCGCGCGGGCAGCCGGCCGGCATCGATCCAGCGCCGGACCGTGTCCGCGCTGACGCCGAGCAGCGCGGCCGCCTCACTGATCCGGAACGTCGTCACGAAGCTCACCATACCTTCGTACATACGGGCCGCAAGGCCACATTTGCCTGGCACCCTCCAATCGATCAGCACAATCCCCGCCGCATCTGAGAGCCCGCAGACCGACACCGGCACTCCGGGACGCGCTCATCGCCCGCTCAGGGTAGGGCACCCGGCGGGCGGACGGATCTCAGCGGTGGCGGCGCGTCAGAAGACCTGGATGAACGCCGACACGACGGCCTCCCGGGCGGAGCCTTCGCCGTCGTCACAGAAGCCGTTGATCTGGTGCTCGGCCCGATCCGCTTCCTGCGGAATGCGGGCGGTGACGGTGCCTCTGCCTTGGGAGAACTCGGCCCGGTGCGACCCGAAGGTGGTGGGACCGTCCACCGTCCCGCCCTTCGCGCCCGCCGGGCAGTAGAGCGTCACCGTGACGTCCTGCCCGGCGGCGACCCTGGCCGGGACGATGTGAATGCCAACGGCGTCGGCGGGCTCCGGCGCGACCAGCATGGAGCACCCAAGGGCCACAGCCACGAGCGGTGTCACAAGGCCCCCGTCCATCGCACGTCCCTTCGCCGATCGCACCCCATATCTGCTCCGACAAAAGACGCAGAACACCCCAAAGCAGTATTTATTTCAGCAATACCGGCCACCCCTGCCCGGCACGCCCGGCACGCCCCGCCCCATGCCCGCGCTGTGCCCGGCGCCTCGCACGGCGGTACGGCAGGGCGCTACGCCCGGCCGCCGAGGGGCAGGCCGTGGTGGGCTGGGTGCAGGTGCTTGCAGGTGGGCAGGAAACGCCGGACCCTACGCGGCATCCCCACTCAGGTTGAATGCCCCAGAAACGGCACAAGGGCGGAAATATCACGCGGTATAGGAATTATATTTGTCTGATGAACAATGTGGAGATCCGGGAGCTCCGCTACTTCGTCACCGTCGCCGAGGAGCTGAGCTTCAGCCGGGCCGCTCAGCGGCTCGGCATTGCTCAGCCTCCTCTCTCCCGGAGCATCCGGCGGCTGGAGGCCAAGCTCGGTACGGCGCTCTTCGAGCGTACGACCAGGCTGGTCACGCTCACCGCCGCCGCCGAGGAGCTGCTCGACTCGTCGCGTTCGGTGATCACCGCGTTCGATGCGGCGCTGCGGCGGGCGCGACGGACGGCGGGGACGCGGCAGCCGTTGCTGGTGGCCGCGCGGTCTCGTGATGCCGGGCTGCTGGCGAAGATCCGGTCGCGGTACGAGGCGGTGCCCGGTCGCCGGCCGCTCAGCGCCGTGGTCACCGGGTGGCAGGACCCCGCCGTCCTGGTACGCCGCGGGGAAGCCGACGCGGCCCTGCTGAGCAGCCCCTTCGACACCGCAGGGCTGGACGCCGAGCCGCTGCTCACCGAGCCGCGGGTGGCCGTGCTGCCCGCCGGGCACCGGCTCGCCGGGCGCCGCAGGCTGCGCAGGGCCGACCTGGCGGACGAGCCCTTCCCGTACCGGCCGGGCGCGGAACCGGCGATGACCGCCTACTGGAGCGGCCGGGACCAGAACCCCCTCCCC
Source organism: Spongiactinospora gelatinilytica (assembly GCF_003236385.1). Classification (GTDB taxonomy): domain Bacteria; phylum Actinomycetota; class Actinomycetes; order Streptosporangiales; family Streptosporangiaceae; genus Spongiactinospora; species Spongiactinospora gelatinilytica. Next base: position 1,802 of record NZ_POUA01000449.1, on the reverse strand, counting down.
CGCCGCCCGCTCCGGCACGGCCCGGCCGTCTGCGGCCTCGCCCAGATCCTGGAGGTCGTGGCACTCGGCCGGGCCGTCGCCTTCGTCCCCGCCTCGGCCGCGGGCCGCCATCCCCGCGCCGACCTCGTCTATCTGCCGGTCTCCGACCTCAGCCCGAGGGTGGTCGCGGTCGCCTGGCCACGGGCGGCGACCGCCCCCTACATCGCCGACTTCGTCAGGGCCGCCGAAGACCTCGCGGAAGAAGGCGGCTTCACGGCGTCGCCCGGCACTCCCTGACGCACGAAACGGACGGTCGGCCACTCCACGGGACGCGATCCTCCAAGCAACCCGGCGTCCCACCGGGTGGCGTGAACAGCGATGTTCGAATCGGGACATCGCGCAGGTCGGCCCCCTGGGCGCGAAGCAGCTGGGATTTTCTGGGAAAACACGACACGTTCCGCATCGTGCATCCACATATTTCCGCTGATTTCATCCCGGGCCGACCCGGGCGACCGTCCAGCGGGGGTTCGCCGCGAAACCGCACCCCCGAGCCCCTGGCGAGCTTCCTGGCGGCAGCGGCCAGGCAGGGACAGTGGGAAAAGCGGCGAACATCCGGCGGTATTGCCATCACAATACGACGATTTATCTCGACATAAGCTCATCGAGCGATTAACTTCCCAACGTAACCAGATCTTTCGCGCCGAGTCGTGCGTAGGAGTCCGCTGTGGCAAACCTCCCTGGACCTTGGCAGGTGCCCGGTCACACCCATCTGCGCCAACTGGGTTCGGGCGGCTCCGGCCGGGTGGTGCTGGCCCGGCGGGACGCGGACGGCGCCGAGGTGGCCATCAAGTACCTGTCCCCGCAACTGCTCGCCGAGCCCAGCTTCGCCGGCCGCTTCCGGGAGGAGGCCCGGCTGATCTCCATGCTCGGCGGCCCGCACATCGCCCGGCTGCTCGACTACGTGGAGGGCGACCGCGGCGCGGCCATCGTGATGGAGCCGGTGGACGGCGTGACGCTGCGCCGCATGATCAGGGAGCGCGGCGCGACCGGGCCGCAGGCGGCGCTGGTGGTGCTCAAGGGCGCGCTGCTCGGGCTGGCCGCCGCGCACGAGGCGGGGGTCGTCCACCGCGACTTCAAACCGGAGAACGTGATCGTCACGGTCGCGGGCGACAGCAAACTGGTCGACTTCGGCATCGCCGCACCGGCCGGCGAGCCGGGGGCCGGGGCGGGGTCGCCCCCGTACATGGCGCCGGAGTTATGGGAGCAGGCGCCCGCGAGCGCGGCCACCGACGTGTACGCGGCGACCGTCGTGTTCTTCGAGTGCCTGACCGGCCGCCGGCCGTTCGACGCGAGCGACGCCGCCGTCCTGGCCCACCTGCACCAGAGCGAGCCGCCGCCCGTTGAGCAGGCGGACGAGCCGGTACGCGGGCTGCTGCGGCACGGCCTGGCCAAGGACCCCGCCGACCGGCCGCCGTCGGCGGCGGCCTTCCTGGTCGAACTGGAGGAGACGGCCGGCGACGCCTACGGCCCGGAGTGGGAGCGCGAGGGCCGCTTCGGGCTGGGCGGCCTGGCCGCCCTGCTGATCGGCTTCGGCGTACACGCGCCGCCGCAGCTCACCGCGGGCTCCTCGCTGGCCCGTACCCTGCTCGGCACCACCGGCAAGGCGATCATCGCCGGCACGCTGGCCACGGCCACCGTGACCGGGATCATCGCCGGAGTGGCCGTGCTGAACGGCTCGCAGCGCGAGGCGCCGCCGCCACTCGCCGCGCCGCGCACACCCGCCGCCACCTCGGTCGCCTCACCGCCGCCCGCCCGTCCCGAGC
>NZ_POUA01000448.1 GCF_003236385.1 Spongiactinospora gelatinilytica | reverse complement strand
CAGTATGCCCACTGAGGGTCATCGGGCGGTCCAGGTGCGGGCGGCGGGGATGATGTCCTCGACCGGGGGGACTTCGGGGTACCAGGTGCGTTCCCACTCCAGGGAGATCCAGCCGTCGTAGCCGGCCTCGGACAGGGTGTCGTGGACGGCGTCCAGGGGCACGCCGCCCTCGCCGAGCGGGACCGGGGTGGGGTCCTCGGCGGAGGCCGCGTCCTTGATCTGCACGTAGCCCAGGTGGTCGCGCAGGGCGGCGTACGTCTGCGCGGGGGTCTCGCCCGCTCGCCAGGTGTGCAGGATGTCCCAGACGGCCCCGGTCGCGCCGGGCTCGTCCGCCGCCGCGAGGAGCCGTCGTACGGCCGCGCCCGTGGGGTGTGAGTCGTGCGTCTCGACCAGCACCCGCACGCCCGTCTCGAGCGCGTGCGGCGCGATGGCGCGCAGCCGCCGCGCGGCCCGTTCGTCGTCCTCGGCCGAGCCGTCCCCGCCGGGGAACACCCGGACGAAGGGCGCGCCCAGGTCGGCGGCCAGGCTCACGTCGGCGCGCAGCGCGCCGAGCACGGCCTCGTCCGGACCGTCGGCCGCGATGCGCACGTATCCGGAGATCGCCGCCGCCCGCAGCCGGGAGCGGGCCAGCAGGCCGCGCGCCCTGGCCCGCTCCGGCTGGCCCATCTCCGCGTGGACGCCGGTGTCGGGATGCGCGCGCAGTTCCAGCCCGTCGCAGCGCCCCATCACGGCGATCAGGCAGGCGTCCTGCAACCCCGCGCCCGGCATGCCGAGGGTGGACACGGCCAGTGGCCACGGTGCCGTCATGGCAGCCTCCTGGTGCTCTCGCGGATGACGACCTCGGCGGCGACGGACTCGGTGGCCACGGCCTCGGTGCCCAGCGCCAGTTCGACGGCACGTCTCCCCATGCCGGCCAGCGGCAAACGTACGGTCGTGAGCCCGGGGGTGAGATCGCGCAGGGTGGGGATGTCGTCGAACCCCGCGACGGAGATCTCGCCGGGCACGTCCGCGCCGGCCGTGCGCAGCGCGGCGAGCGCCCCGGTCGCCATCACGTCGTTGACCGCGAACAGGCAGGTCACGTCGGTGCCCTCGGACCACAGCCGGGCCGCCGCGGCGTACCCGCCGTCGCGGTCGAACGCGCCGGGCACCACCCGCGGCGGCGGCAGGCCCAGCGCGGCGAGCCCTTCGGCGAACCCGGCGAGGCGGTCGGCGGCGGTGACCAGCCCCGGCGGGCCGGACAGTACGGCGAAGCGGGTGTGGCCGAGCCCGGCCAGCGCGACGGCGAGCGCCCGCGCGCCGGTGCGGTTGGCGGGCACGAGGGTGTCCACGCCCAGCAGGTCCTGGCCGATCACCGCGGCCCGGCCGCCGCTCGCGGCGAACCGGCCGAGTTCGGTGCGCAGCCGCAGGGTCACCGCCTCGTCGTCGGTGCGGCTGCCCGCGAGCACGATGGCCCGTACCCGCTGGGCGCGCAGCGTGGCGACGTACCCGATCTCGGCCTCGGGGTCGCGGAAGGTGGTGCCGACCATGACCGTCAGGCCCCGGGCGTCGGCGGTGCGCACGACCGCGTTGGCGATCTCGGCGAAGTACGGGTCGGACAGATCGTGGACCACCAGGCCGAGGACGTCGCTGGCGCTGCGGGCCAGGGCCTGGGCCGCGCGGTTGGTGGTGTAGCCCAGCTCGGTCGCGGCGCGCTGGACGCGTTCGCGCAGGACCTTGCCCACCTGGCGGGTACTGCCGTTGAGCACGCGTGAGGCGGTGGCCAGTGACACTCCCGCCCTCCGGGCGACATCTTCGAGTGTGGCGTCTCGCGGCATGCCTGCCCTTTCGGATAATCGGACGACCGGAAAGCGTTTCCCCCGAAAAATCCGGCGCACGGTCCCCGCCGTGCCTCAGTGCCGCTTGATCCGGCGCGGCGAGGGCAGGTCGTGACGGCCGGAGACGAACTCCTGAACGGCGATCTTGGCACGGATCACCGGGTGCCGCCAGCGTTGTTCGCGGCGTAGCGCGCGGGCCATCTTGCCGGGGTTGGGCCGGCTCGCTTCGGGGGCGAAGGACCAGCGCGCCCACGGCGATGCGGGGCGGGCCAGCCGTACCGCGCCGACGACCAGCAGCACCGGCACGAACAGCCCCACCAGCCCGGTCCAGATCTTGCCCTTGAGCAGCGTGGCGACCGCGAGCAGCAGGTTCGCCACCAGGACGCCGGGCGCGAAGAACGGCAGCGTGCTCAGCGGCAGCGTGCTCAGCGGCTCGGGTAGCTCCCAGGCCAGCGGACGCAGCCCGATGAGCAGCATGCCGGTCACCGCGACGGCCACGAAGACGGCGTCTACGGAGGCCCGGCCCTCCTCCGACCAGTAGACGTCGCGCAGGTGCAGGATCAGCGCGAACTCGTCGAGCACCAGCGCCGCGCCGACGCCGAAGACGGCCGCGGTGACCGCGTGCCAGGCCTCCGAGCCCTCCGCCACGACCAGCCCGGACACACCGCCGAAGAGCATCAGCACCACGCCGAACACCACGTGGTGGACGTGGACGTCGCCCACGTTGACGTTGGAGAACCACCAGCGCACCCGGGCCCGGATCAGCCGCACGTTGATGCGGGTGAACACGAACGCCAGGATCAACGCCGCGAAGAAGCAGAACAGCGGCAGTCTGCCGCTGTCCACGATGCGTGCCGCGAACCAGTCCCCCATTTATCGCCCGCCTTCGATGGTAGGCCGGTCCGGCGGGCGGTGCGGACGTCCGTCAGGCCGGGAATCCGCCAGGCCAGGAATTCGCTAGGCCAGGAATCCGCGCAGCAGCGCGGCGGTGGCCTCCAGGTGCTCGGCGACCGCGCGGTAGGCCGCCGCCGGGTCACCGACCAGGATCGCCGTGACGATGGCCCGGTGCTGGACGGCGGCGTGGTCGATGTTGGTCTGCAGGATCGGGATCGCGTTGAGCAGGTGGGCCACCCGAAGGCGTGCGTCGGCGCACGCGCCGGCCAGCAGCGTGGAGCCGGTGAGTTCGGCGATCGACAGGTGGAAGGCGGTGTCCAGGCGGCGGTAGTCGTCCGGGCCGGACCCGTCGACGTCGGCCAGGCGGCGGCAGAGGGTGTCGCGCTGGTGCGTGGTGAGCGTGGCGGCGGCGAGGACCTGGGCCGCGCCGCACTCGACCGCCATCCGGAAGTCGAGCGCGTCGGCGAGGCCCTGTCCCATGTCGGCGACGGCCTTTCGCAGGTCGGCGGGTTCGGCGCCGGCCTCCCGGTAGATCACGAAGGCGCCGCCGTACCGGCCGCGGCGCACCTGGAGGTAGCCGGCGTCGGCGAGGTACTTGATCGCCTCGCGCAGCGTGACCCGGCTGATGCCGAGCCGTACGGCCAGTTCGCGTTCGGCCGGTAACCGATCCCCCGGCGGCACGACCCCGAGCTTGATGGCCCGCAGCAGTCGCTCGACGGTCTCCTCGAACGCGTTTCCCGCACGCACCGGCCGCAGCACGGCGTCCAGTCGCGGTGAGTTCTCCAATATCACCTCCTGCCCTTGCCAACATACCCCCTGGAAATCGTCAATGGTCTGTAAATGTTCCAATGAGGCGGCCGACCGCTGCCGGTCAGAGCACGAAGTCGCGCAGCCAGATGTAGACCCAGGCCAGCACCGCGCTGAGCGCCGTGACGATGATGCCGTACCGGGTGAACTGCCAGAAGCTGATCCGGTGCCCGGTGCGGGCGGCGATCCCGATCGCCACGACGTTCGCGCTGGCGGCCACCGCGGTGCCGTTGCCGCCGAAGTCCGCGCCGAACGCGAAGGCCCACCACAGCGGCTGCCCGACCCCCGGGTCGGGGACCTGCGCGACCAGGTCCTCCACGATCGGGGTCATCGTGGCGACGTAGGGGATGTTGTCGAAGAACGTGGCGCTACGTGATGGACAACCCCTTCGGCACCGCCCCCGCACTCGAACGGGGATCGGGGGCCGGCCGAGTTCCACTGTGTCGGCCAAGGGCATTGCGGGCCGGTAGCGGTTCGGTCACGCTGGGTTGTGACCGAACGGTCGCATGGGCGAAGTGTGGCTATTTGTCGCCTTTAGTGGCGTATGGGGCTTAAGGTGCCGTTTATGCGTATCCGATCCCCGGGGTCACCGGGCCCGGTGATCGCGGTGTTGACCGCGATTCTGCTGGAGTTGCTGCGGGCCTTCGGGCCTTCCGCCGGCTCGACGGCGGCCGGGGCGGGCGTCGCAGCGGGTGTCCTGGCCGCATCCGTGCTGGCCGGGCCGCTCGGGCGGGTGCTCGGTGACTCGGCGGTCATCGTCTCGGTGGCCGGGCTGGTCGCGGCCCGCCTGGCGCTCCAGGCGTTCGAGGCCCCGCCGTACGCGCTCGGGCTGGCCGCGGTCGTCCTCGGGATGATCGCGCTGGTGCTGACCGTCGGCGGGGCCGAGGGAGGGGCCGCCGCGGCGGGCCTGCCCACCGGGATCGCGCTGGACGTCGCGGTGCGCTCGCTGTTCTTCAGCTGGGACGTGATCTGGCAGCCCGGCCCGCTGCCCTGGGTCGTCACCGGCGCGCTGTGCGCGGCGGCACTCGTGCTCGCCTGGAAGGTGCCGCGCGGCGCGATACCCGCCGGGCCGCGTGCCTGGGTGGTCGGACCGTTCCTCGGGCTGGCCACGCTCACGATGGGCAGCCCGGCCTTCGCCGCCTCGCAGGCGGGGGTGCCGCTTCCGGCCGCGTCCGGGGTGCTGATCATCGGCGCGCTCTTCGCCGTCGTCGTGGCCGGGGAGGCCGGTCACGCGGCGGCGCTGTGGCGGCGCAGGGTCCTTTGGGCCGCCGGGCCCGCGCTGGCCGGCGCGCTCACCGCCGCCATGCTGGCCACCGGCCCGGTGGTCCTGGCCGCGCTGGCGGCGGCCCAGCTCTGCGCGGCGCTGCTGCTGGCCCGCGCCCTCGCCGGAGACGGACGCGAGGGGGTCGGCTGGGCCGGGCTCGCGGCGGGCCTGGGCTTCGCCGTGGTCGTACTGCCCTACCAGGCCCACCAGGAGACGCCGCTGGGCGTGCCCGGCCTGGTCTGGCCGCTGGCAGGTACGGCGATGCTGGCCCTCGCCGCCCACCTCGGCCGCCCCAGGGCCCAGGGGGCGGTCGCGCACGAGTTCCATCTGGCGGGCGGCTGCGCGGTGGCGCTGCTCGCCCCGGTGATCGCGCTGGTCACCACCCCCGCCCCTGCGGCCAAGACACCGGCCCGCGCGCAGTTCAAGCTGCTGTCCTGGAACGTCCAGAACGGTGTCACCGGCGCGCCGGCCGTCGATCCCGAGGCGATCGCGCGGCTGATCGAGGAGCGCGACCCCGACGTGGTGATGCTCCAAGGGGTCGCCAGGGGCCTGCCCGCCGCCGCGGGCGTCGATCTCGCCGAGTGGCTGACCAGGCGGCTGCGTCCCGTCTCGCGGGTCTGGGCACCCGCCGCGGGCCGGCAGTCGGGCAACCTGATCCTCACGCGGGTGCCGCTCACCGGACGGGGAGCCGGCGGCGGCCCGCCGTCCGCGACCGGGACGATGACCCTCCCCGGCGCCCCCTCCGAACCGCGCGGGAACGGGCGGCCCGTCCACC
>NZ_POUA01000447.1 GCF_003236385.1 Spongiactinospora gelatinilytica | reverse complement strand
GCGCGGAGGCCGGCCAGGCGGGCCGGGTCGGGCCAGCGGACGCCGTGCGCCCAGCCCGCGCGCTCGAACCAGCGGATCAGCCGCGCGCTCGGATCGAACTGGCCGGGCAGCACGCCGTGCCGGGCGCAGGTGGGCTCGGCGTGGTGCCAGTTGTGCCAGCCCTCGCCGAGCGTCAGGAAGGCCACCCAGCGGACGTTGGACGATCGGTCGCGCACCCGGAACGGCCGGTCGCCGAAGGTGTGCGCGACGGAGTTGACCGACCAGGTGACGTGGTGGACCATCGCGTAGCGGACCAGCCCCGCCCAGAACAGCGCGGACCACGCGCCCGCCCACGACATCGACCACAGACCTCCGGCCAGCGCGGGCAGCGCGAACGACGCCGCCACGACCGCCGGGTAGGCGGCGTCCAAGCGCCGCACGTCGGGGTCGGCGAGCAGGTCGGGCACCCAGTGCCGCCTGCTGGAGCGGCGGCGGGCGGTGTAGAACCAGCCGATGTGGGCGTGCAGCATGCCGCGCAGCAGGGCCGCGCCGGTGTCGCCGTAGCGCCACGGGGAGTGCGGGTCGCCCTCGCGGTCGGCGTACTTGTGGTGGCGGCGGTGCTCGGCCGCCCACAGCGTGACCGGGCCCTCCACGGCCATGCCGCCGGCCAGCATGAGCGCGACGCGCAGCGGTCTCGCGCACTTGAAGGCGCGGTGGGTGAACAGCCGGTGGTAGCCGATGGCGATGCCGAAGATGCTCACCAGGTACATCACCACGGCGAGGACCAGATCGCGCGGCCCGACGCCCCACCCCCAGGCGGCCGGCACCGCGGCGGCGAGCAGCAGCACCGGGAGCACGACGAGCACGACCAGATAGGCGGTGCGGCGGCCGATGGTGACCTGAACCGTCTCCGCCGTGGCCGGCCGGGACGCGGACGAGGGGGGCACGCTCGCTCCTGACGTAAGGTGATCGACGGAATACAGACCGCGTTCAATTGAACGCCCGTGACCGCCGATCACGTCAGTTGCCGGAGAGTTAGAAGTCAATCACCGATTGGAGTTATAAGACTGCGTTTCGTAGTCATGCGTGGCAGGTGGGGCGCATGCCTAGATTGTGTACCCACACGGCAAGGTGATCTCCGCTACGGGTCCGGGCGAGGCCCGGGCGGGAGGTGAGGCGGCATGAGCGCTGTTGAGCAGATTGCCACCCACGGCTATCTGGACCGCTACGACGAAGCGCTCGCCCGCGACCCGGTGGCCGCGATCGGCCTGGTCCAGGGGTGGATGCGCACCGACTGGCGGGCCCTGTTCGCCGAGTTGCGGGCGCGGCGGCCGGTGTTCGCCACGCCGGCCTTCACGGTGATCACCCGTTACGCCGACGTCGTCGAGGTGCTGTCGCACGAGACGGTGTTCACCGTCCGGGCGTTCGGCCCGCGCCTGGAGGCCGCGCTGGGCGGGCCGTTCATGCTCAGCAGAGACGCCACCGCGATGAACCGGCACGACAAGGGCCTGATGCGGATCATGCTGCCGCACGGCGACGTGGCCCGGGTGCGCGAGCTGGCCGGCCGGATCGCCGACGACGCGCTGGACCGCTCCTGGCCGCACGGCCGGATCGAGGCGGTGCACGGCCTGTTCCGCCCGGTCGCGCTCGGCGTGTGCGACGAGTACTTCGGGCTGCCCGGCCCCGACGCCGCCACGCTGTCCCGCTGGACACGCGCGATCATCGCCGACTGCTTCGCCAACTACCAGGGCGACCCCGACGTCCGGGCCGCCGGGGTGAGCGCGGGCGCGGAGCTGATGGCCTACCTGCGGGAGCGGATCGCCGCCCGCAGGGCGGAGGCGGGCGAAGCGGAAAGCCGCGACGACGTCTTCGACCGGTTGCTGGCCACCGCGCTGCCCGAGGCGGTCGCGACCTCCGACGAGCGCGTCGCGGTCAACATGGCCGGGCTCCCCCTCGGGTTCGCCGAGAGCGCGCCCGGCGCGATGGCCGAGGCCCTGCAACAGCTCCTGCTGCGGCCGGAGACGCTGGCCGAGGCCGTGCGGGCGGCGGGCGACCCCGACACCGCGCGCTTCGACGACCTGGTGTGGGAGGCGTTGCGCTTCAATCCGTTCTTCAAGCTGCTGCCGCGCGTGTGCGAGCGCGATCACGTGCTGGCGGCAGGCACGCCCCGCCGTACGCTGATCAGGGCGGGCACGTTCGTGATGGCCTCGCCCGCGTCGGCGATGTTCGACGCCGAGGTGGTCCCCGACCCGGACGAGTTCCGGCCCGGCCGTCCCGCACACCACCACCTGTTCTTCGGGCACGGGCACCACGCCTGCCTGGGGGCGCATCCCGCCAGGGCGATCATCTGCGAGACGCTGCGCCGCCTGCTGCGCAGGCCGGGGGTGCGCCCGCTGCCGCCGCCTGAGGGGGAGGTCGTCCGCGCGCACGCGATCTTCCCAGACCGGTTCACGCTCGCCGTCGCCCCTGGCGAGGGCGCATGAGCACGGCCCGCCGCATCGCCGTGGACGGTGTGGCCAACCGGCTGAGGTTCCTGGCGCTGACCGGTGGCCGGCCGTTCTGGGACCTGGTGCAGTCCGTCCGGCCGCTGCGCGGCCGGGTCAACGCCGCGCTGATCGACCTGGCGGTCCGCGAGATGCCGCCCCGGCCGGAGCCGCTGAGCACGATGTCCGACTACACCTCGTGGGCGTCGCTGACCGACCGCTCCTACCAGGGCAGGCACCTGCCCCCCGTGGCCGGCGACGACACCGCGCGGCCCACGCCCGAGCAGGCGGCCGGCCTGTTCGCGCGGGGTGAGACCATGGTGCCGTGCCCGCGCTCCACGGTGCTGTTCGCGTACTTCGCGCAGTGGTTCACCGACGGGTTCCTGCGCGGCGAGTCCACGGTGCCCCGCGACCCCCGCAGGAACACCTCGAACCACCACATCGACCTCAACCAGCTCTACGGGCTCGACGCGCGGGCGACGGCCGCGCTGCGCGCGTACGAGGGCGGGCGGCTGAAGAGCCAGATCATCAACGGCGGGGAGTTCCCGCCCTACCTGTGCGAGAACGGCGTGATCAAGCCGGAGTTCGCCGCGCTCTCCGTGGTCCACTTCGACCGGCTCCCCGCCGAGCGGCGCGACACGCTGTTCGCCATCGGCAGCGACCGCGGCAACACCCAGATCGGCTTCACCATGCTGACCGTGCTGTTCCTGCGCGAGCACAACAGGGTGGCCGCCGGGCTCGCCGCCCGCCGGCCCGGCTGGGACGACGAGCGGCTGTTCCAGACCACCCGCAACATCCTCATCGCGATGCTGACCAGGCTGGTGATCGAGGAGTACATCAACCACGTCACCCCCTACCACTTCCGGTTCACGCTCGACCCGAAACTGTCGGCGAGGCTGGCCCACGCGCCCTGGTTCCGGGAGAACTGGGCGTCCGTGGAGTTCAACCTCGTCTACCGCTGGCACAGCCTGATCCCCTCCCACCTGAAGGTCGGCGGCGAGGACCTGCCGCTGGAGCGCACGCTGTTCGGCGGCGCGCTGCTCCCGGGCCCCGGCCTGGGCACTGTGCTGGAGGAGGCGTCCCGGCAGCGCGCGGGCCGGATCGGCCTGTTCAACACCGACCCGGCGCTGCGCGAGGTCGATGTGGCGAGCCTGGCGGAGTCGCGGGCGGTCGGCCTGGCCCCCTACAACCGCTACCGGCGGCACTGCCGCTTTCCGAGGGTCCGCCGCTTCGAGCACGTCAACGCCGACCGGAAGGTCAGCGACGCGTTACGCGACCTCTACCGCGGGGTCGACGACCTCGACCTCTACGTCGGCCTGTTCGCCGAGGAGCCGGGCTCGCCCGACGCCATCCTGCCGCCGCTGTTGACCAAGATCATCGCCGTTGACGCGTTCTCCGAGGTGCTGACCAACCCGCTGCTCGCCCCACGGGTGTTCAACGCCGCCACGTTCTCCCCGTACGGCCTGCGCGTCATCGCCGCGACGCGCAGGCTCGCCGACGTGCTCGGCCGTAACGTCCCCGAAGACCCGCGCCCCCGTTTCATCAGCATGACCAGGCAGGTCCGGCCGTGACCGCGCGGCAGGGCGCGCTGCTCCGCGCGGCGGCGCGCGAGCTGGTGGAGGTCGCGGTGACCATCCAGGAGGCCGCCGCGCACGCCACCGAGGCGCTGGCCGACGGCGCCGCGCCCGCCCTGCTCGCGCGGGCGCCCGCGGCGGGCGTCCGGGCCGAGCGGGCGCTGACCCGGGCCGTCACCGACCCTCACGGGCTGGGATACTCCCCCGCGGGCGGCCGGCTGGCCACGCTGGCGGCCAGGCTGGGCGCGCTGGCCGGGGCGGAGAGCCTGGCCGTGCGGGTGCTGGCCTCCTCGCTGCGGCTGCGGATCGCCGCCGTCGCCCTCGACCACCCGGAGCTGACCGCCGATCCCATCCTGACCCGGCTCATCGAGGCCGCCGCCGCCGATCGCGACATCGAGGCCATGCGCGCGATGCGGGCGCTGGTCAGGGATCGCGGCGTGGTACGCGCGCTGAGCGCCCTGGCCCCGGTGCTCGGCGAGGTGCTGGCGCTGCGCGCGCTGCTGGACGAGAACCCGCTCAACGACGCCACCGCCTGGCTGATCGCGACCGGCAAGGGCTACGCCACCGCCGATCCGCTGCTCGGGCTGAGCAACCGGGCCGTCGCCGCGCTGGACCGGGGAGCGGGGGCCGCGCGCCGGGCCGAGCCGTCCGCCGAGGAGGCGGTACGGCTGGGCACCCGCGGGTCCCTGCTCGACTTCCTCGGCAACATCGGCGTGCTGGGCAGCACCGGGCGGGCGCTGATCCAGAGCGTCGAGGGCCCGGACGGCGTGGTCCGCCACGTCGTACACGCCCCCGGCATCCGCGCGCGCTCGGTGGACGACGACTCGCCCCAGGACATCCTGGGCGCGTTCAGCAGTTCGGTGCTGGACAGCAGCCCGTACACCAGGGCGCTGGCCGGCGCGATCGGCGACTACGGCATCCCCGAGGGCGCGGAGATCGCCCTGATCGGGCACAGCGCGGGCGGCGCGGCCGTGCTCAACCTCGCCCACGACCCGGCGTTCTGCGCCCGGTACGCGGTCACGCACATCGTTGCGGTGGGTTCGCCGATCGACTTCAAGACGCCCGCCGACCCGCGCACATGGGTGACGAGCGTGACCAACCAGCACGACATCGTCCCGACCCTGGACGGGCAGGGCGCGGGGGCGTGCGCCGACCTGCACCCCGACTGGTACGTCGTGGACTACACCGATCCCACCCACCTGTTCCCGGTGTGTCACAGCATCGAGCACTACCTCGGCAACCTCGCCCACGACCTGCCCGAGGCCCGCGACCACATCGACGCACGGCTGGCGCCCTATCGCGGGCCGGTGGTCCGGGCGCAGACCTACCTGCTGCTGGACGGGTTCGCCGGGACGGGGGAGTTCCCGTTCCTCACCGTGCCGACCTACCCGCTCGGCCTGCCGGGCGAGCCGGTCGAGGCGCCGGTCCGCTGCCGGGACGGCGGCGCGGTGACGGCCTGGTTCGCCGCCGACGCCGCCATCGCCGCGCTGTCGGCCGCGCTCGGCACGGCCGGCCTGGAA
>NZ_POUA01000446.1 GCF_003236385.1 Spongiactinospora gelatinilytica | reverse complement strand
TCTTGTCGAGCCCGGCCCGGCGCAGGGCCTCGGCCATCGCGCCCGTGGCCGGCGGCTGGTCGCGGCGGCGGTCGCGGGGCTGGTCGCCACGCCGGCCCCGACCGCCCTGCTTGTTGCGCGGCGCGGACTGCCGGTCGCGCCGCCCCTCGGCGGGCGCGGGCTCGTCCTCCAGGCGCAGGGTGAGCGAGATCCGCTTGCGCGGGATGTCCACCTCCAAGACCTTCACCCGGACGATGTCACCCGGCTTCACCACGTCACGCGGGTCCTTGACGAAGTTCTTCGACATGGCCGAGACGTGTACCAGGCCGTCCTGGTGGACCCCCACGTCCACGAACGCGCCGAAGGCCGCGACGTTGGTGACCACGCCTTCGAGCCGCATGCCGGGCTTGAGGTCGGAGAGCTTCTCGACCCCGTCGGCGAAGGTGGCCGTCTTGAACGCCGGACGCGGGTCGCGCCCCGGCTTCTCCAGTTCCTTCAGGATGTCGCTGACGGTCGGCAGGCCGAAGGTGTCGTCCACGAAGGAGCCCGGGTCGAGCGAGCGGAGCACCGCGCCGTTGCCGATCAGCGCGGGCAGGTCGCTCCCGGTGGCGGTCAGGATGCGCCGGACCACGGGGTACGCCTCCGGGTGGACGCTGGAGGTGTCCAGCGGGTCATCGCCGCCGCGGATGCGCAGGAAGCCCGCGCACTGCTCGAACGCCTTCGGGCCGAGCCTCGGTACATCCTTCAGCGCCGCCCGCGAACCGAACGGGCCGTGCGACTCGCGATGCTGCACGATGTTCTCGGCCAGCCCGGAGCCGATCCCGGAGACCCGGGTGAGCAGCGGCGCCGAGGCGGTGTTGACGTCCACGCCGACCGCGTTGACGGCGTCCTCCACCACCGCGTCCAGCGAACGCGACAGTTTGGACTCAGACACGTCGTGCTGGTACTGCCCGACGCCGATGGACTTGGGATCGATCTTCACCAGCTCGGCGAGCGGGTCTTGCAGGCGGCGCGCGATCGAGACGGCCCCGCGCAGCGAGACGTCCATCCCGGGAAGCTCCTGGGCCGCGTACGCCGAGGCGGAGTAGACCGAGGCGCCCGCCTCGGACACCACGATCTTCGTCAGCCCGTTGACCAGCTTGACCAGCTCGCCCGCCAGCTTGTCGGTCTCCCTGGAGGCGGTGCCGTTGCCGATCGCGATCAGCTCGACGCCGTGCTTGTTCACCAGCGCCCCGAGGGTGGCCAGCGCCTCGTCCCAGCGCTGCTGCGGCTGGTGGGGGTAGATCGTGGCGGTCTCGACGACCTTGCCGGTGGCCTCGACCACCGCGACCTTGACGCCGGTGCGGAAGCCCGGGTCCAGGCCCATCGTCGTACGCGAGCCGGCCGGCGCGGCGAGCAGCAGGTCGCGCAGGTTGGCGGCGAACACCCGGACCGCCTCCTCCTCGGCCGCCTGCCACAGCCGCATCCGCAGGTCGATGCCGAGATGCACCAGGATGCGGGTGCGCCAGGCCCAGCGCACGGTCTCGGTCAGCCAGCGGTCGGCGGGACGGCCGTGGTCGGCGATGCCCAGGTGGGCGGCGATCCGCTCCTCATAGCCGCCCTCGTCGTCTTCCTGCGGGTCCATCGTGAGGGTCAGGAACTCTTCCTTCTCCCCGCGGAACATGGCCAGGATGCGATGTGAGGGCAGCTTGGTGAACGGCTCGTCGAACGCGAAGTAGTCGGAGAACTTCGCGCCGTCATCCTCCTTGCCCTCGCGTACGGCCGAGACCAGCCGGCCCCGCGACCACATCCGCTCGCGCAGGGCGCCGATGAGGTCGGCGTCCTCGCCGAAACGCTCGACCAGGATCGCCCGCGCGCCCTCCAGCGCCGCCGCCGCGTCGGCGACCTCCTCGGTGACGAACCCGGCCGCGGTCTCGGCCGGGTCGAGGGTGGGGTCGCCGAGCAGCTTGTCGGCCAGCGGCTCCAGGCCGGCCTCCCTGGCGATCTGCGCCTTGGTCCGCCGCTTGGGCTTGTAGGGCAGGTAGATGTCCTCCAGGCGGGCCTTGGAGTCGGCGGCCATGATCTGGGCTTTCAGCGCCTCGTCCAGCTTGCCCTGGGAGCGGATCGACTCCAGGATCACCGCGCGCCGCTCCTCCAGCTCGCGCAGGTAACGCAGCCGCTCCTCCAGCTCGCGCAGCTGGGTGTCGTCGAGCGCGCCGGTCGCCTCCTTGCGGTAGCGGGCGATGAACGGCACGGTCGCCCCGCCGTCGAGCAGCTCGACGGCCGCCTGAACCTGACGCTCGCGTACGCCGAGCTCCTCGGCGATCCGCTGATCGATAGACGTGGTCACGTCTTCCGCCTTCCCCCTTGGGTCCGGGGACGATTGTGCCGCCATCCGGCCGTACTTGTCGCGCGGCCCCGGCGCGGCGGGACCGGCCGGTGCGGTGGCCGACTCTTTCAGTCGACTTCAGTTAAGTCGCCTCTGGCCGTGTATTCATTTTGTTCTGCGGAATGTTTTGCGGCGTACCGGCCCCCGCGGGTATGCCATGATGTGGTTGCGCTTCACAATTACAGTGAAGTTCATCAAGATAGTTGAACTTCGGCTGAAGGAGGCGGGCAGAGTGCCGACAGAAGACGCGGGGGTGGCTCTCGCGCGCCGTCTTCGCTCGCTGCGCGAGGACGAGTGGCCGCAGGCCAGGATCACGCAGTTGCAGCTGGCCCGGGCGCTGGGCGGCGACCGGCCGCTGAGCGTGCCGCTCATCTCCTCCTGGGAGTCCGTCTCCAAGCCGAAGATCCCGCCGCTCAGCCGCCTTGAGGCGTACGCCACGTTCTTCGCGACCAGCCGTTCGATCGAGGGCGGCAGGCCGCGCATGCCCGATCCGGCCGCGCTGACCCCCGAGGAACGCGCCCGGCGCGGCGAGCTGTACCGCGAGCTCCAGGCGTTGCGGGCCGCCGCGCTGCGCCGGCTCAACGAGCCTGCGAGGCCCGCCCCGGGCGGCATCAGCGGCCTCGGCGGCCTGTGCGACACGGCGGGCGCGCCGGGGGAGGGGCCGTGGCTGTTCGAGGAGGGCGAGGCGGTCACGCTCGTGTGCGCGCAACTGCCCCCCGACATGCTGGCGCGCATGCCGTACGCCGACCGCGACGACCCCGACTTCATCGAGCTTTACACCTACGCCGACCTCGACGCGCTGTTCGAGCTGCACGGGCACGTCCGCGCGCTCAACCCCGGCAGCCAGGTCAATCTTCGCGTGGCGCAGCGGCTGCATCCCGACGACTACACCACCCACCTGGTACTCCTGGGCGGTGTGGACTGGAACCTGGCCACCCAGAACGCGCTCAACCGGCTGCGCCTGCCGGTCGAGCAGGTGGCCGACTGGAACGATCCCGCCGGGCCGTCCTTCGTGGTGACCGACGGCGCGGAGCGGCGCGCCTTCCACCCGGTCCTGGACCGGACGGGCGATGCCAAGCGCCTGGTGGAGGACGTCGGCCATTTCTTCCGCGGGCGCAACCCCTACAACAGGAAACGGACCATCAGCATCTGCAACGGCATGTACGGCCGGGGCGTGCTCGGCGTGGTGCGCGCGCTCACCGACGCCCGCTTCCGCGACCGCAACGCCGAGCACATCGCCGAGCGGTTCGGCGGGGCGGAGTCCTACAGCATCGTGACCCGCGTGAGCATCGAGGGCGGCGTCGTGCTCACCCCCGACTGGACCATCCCCGACAACCTGTTGCATGAGTGGACGGGCTGCACTGAATGAGCCGTCCGCCGCCGCCGTCCAGGACGCCGGGTGACAGCCCTTTCCATCACGGCTCGCACCGGCACCTCCTGGCCGCGGGGCGGCCGGCGGCGCCGCTCGGGCGCGTCGACGCGCTGGTCGTGCCCACCGCGCGGCGGGCGGCGGCGCTGCGGCACGCCGCCGGGCTGGCCCGCGCGCTCGCCGTGCCCCTGGTGGCGCTGTGCAGCAGATGGGCGAGCGCGGAGGGGGCGGCCAAGGCGGCGGACGCGGCGGGCGCCGCGCTGCTCGCCATCGACGTGCCGGAGGCGCGCAGCCTGGCACTGCCCGCGCTGGCCACGACGGACCTGCTCGCCGACACCAAGTTCGAGCGCAGGACGGACGTCAGCGCCAAGCGCAACCTCGGCCTGCTCATCGCCCGGATGGTGGGCTGGCGGCGGATCGTCTTCCTCGATGACGACATAACCGTCTCCGACCGCGGCGACCTGCTGCGCGCGGCGCGGCTTTTGGACGTGTACGACGGCGTCGGCCTGTTCATCGGCGGGTTCCCCGACAATTCCGTGGTCTGTCACGCGCACCGGCGGACGGGCGGATACCAGGAGACGTTCATCGGGGGAGGGGCGCTGGCGGTGGACCCGGTACGCACGACGTCGTTCTTCCCCGACATCTACAACGACGACTGGTTCTACCTGCTGGACGACAAACGGCTGCGGCGGGTCGCCGTCACCGGCAAGGCCTTCCAGGCGCCCTACGACCCGTTCGCCCATCCCGACCGCGCCCGGGCCGAGGAACTGGGCGACGTGCTCGCCGAGGGCGTCTACTCGCTGCTCGACGTCGGCGGCACGGTACGCCAGGCCGACCGTGCCTTCTGGGTGGGCTTCCTGGGCAGGCGGCGGCGTTTCATCGACGACGTGAGCCGCAGGGTGGAACGGTGTCCCGACACCCCTGAGCGGCACCGGATGACCCTGTCGCTGAAGGCGGCGCACGGCCGGCTCCAGTTCATCACGCCCGACCTGTGCGCGGACTACCTGCACGCCTGGCTGGCCGACCGGACCCGCTGGCGGCGCTTCGCGCGCAGGCTGCCGACGCCGGTGCGCCTGGAGCGGGCGCTCACCCTGGCGGGGCTGGAGCCACGGGAGATCGTGGTCCGCCGGGCGAGGGGCGGTGGTTACCACAAAGTATGCCAATCTAGTACCTATCTGGGCGTAAGGGATGAATGGACGCCGAGTGGATTTCTCGGGCATTCTTAGGAAATGAGGCAGCCGGCGACAGACGGAGTGTTCCGTGCCCGACCCGCTCATACGGCCCGCCATCTACACTGATTTAACCCCGCTGATTCGCTATTTCGGGCAGGCCGATTTCTTTTTCGAGCGCTTCCACCGCCAGCGCCGCGGCCGAGGCATGCTGCTCATCGCACTACGCGGAGGTGATGTCGTCGGGAACGTCTATCTGTGGTGGGAACCGGCCGAGGAACTGGAACTGCGCGAGCGGCTCCCCGGCGTACCGGTGATCACCCACCTGGAGGTACGCGCCGACCGGCGCAACCAGGGCGTCGGCACCGCCCTCCTCGCCGAGGCCGAACACATCCTCGCCCAACGCGGCCACCGCCACGTCGCCCTCGGCGTCTCCCTCACCAACCCCGACGCCCACCGCCTCTACGCGCGCCTGAACTACGTCGAATGGGGTCACCCTCCGGTCCGGATGCCGGGCGAGACCTTCCAGATCCTCGTCAAACCCCTCGCCCGCCCCTGCCCGACCGGCCGCCCCGACCTGCGGTGATCATCCGTCCGGCGGAGCGGGTGACAAACTGGTTTGTTCGACTTGAGCCGAGAAGGACGGCCGACCGGGTGTACCGGCGGCCCTGCACCGCCCGGCCGCCGCCCCGGCTGCTGAAGCCGCACCGCGGGCCTGTGT
>NZ_POUA01000445.1 GCF_003236385.1 Spongiactinospora gelatinilytica | reverse complement strand
GAACTGTAGAGCGTAGACGTAGACGTTCTGGGCGGTGGGGAGGGCGGCGAAGAGGGTGGCGGCGAGGAGCATGGTGCCGGTCAGGTGGAGGATGTGGGCCGCGGTGAGGTACGCGATGGCGGGCATGACGGTGGACTTGAGGAGGACGGCGAGCAGTACGTCCTTGCCGCCCTGCCGGGCCATGTCCGCGAGGCCGGGGCCGCTGAGGCTCAGGCCGTAGGCGATCAGTACGACCGGCACCGCGGCGGCGCCCACCAGCTCGAAAGGGCGCATGATGGGTTCAGGGATCTCGATGCCCGACGCCGCGAACGGCAGGCCGAGGAGCGAGGCGACGGTGAGCGGGTTGCGCAGCGGGCGGAGCAGGGCCTGCCGTACGGAGCGGCCCGCGGACGGGGGCTCCAGGAGCAGGAAGGTGATCGGGGCCAGTACCAGGAGCTGGAACAGCACGATGGGCACCACCAGCGCGCCGTCCCCCAGGACGTAGACGCCGACGGCGATGCCGAGGATGCCGGCGTTGACGTACGACGACGCGATGGCCCCGACCGTCGTCTCGCGGCGGTCGCGCTTCCAGCGCAGCCGGGCCACGGGCACGTAGACGAGCTGGGCGACGGCCAGTCCGGCGAGGCTGGTGAGCAGCACGGGGGAGAAGATCGACCGCAGGTCGGCGGTGGCCACGGTGCCGAACAGCAGTGCGGGCAAGGTGACGTAGAAGGCCAGGCGGGAGAGGACGAGTTCGTCCTGAAGGCGCAGTACGCCGAGCCTGCCCATGGCGTAGCCGAGCACCACGACGGAGACCAGCGCCGCGAACGCCGTGAAGACCCCCGACATCAGCCTGACGCGCCCATGCGCCTGGACTCGTGCTTGCCAGGCAACCGCCGCTCCTTGGTCCACCGTGCCCGACGCCACCGCCCGCCCCGGCGATCAGCGGCGCTTTCCGACGAACCACGATAGAACGGACTTTTTCGCGAGGTCGCGGCCCCCTAGCGGCCCGCTTGACCTCAAGTTAGCTTGAGGTCGTACCGTCCTTTCTGTCGTAGCCGTATGGAAAGGTTCGGGCATGGACATGGAAGTGACCGCGTGGCATTCGCTTTACAACGCCATGCACGCCCAGTCGGACCAGCGCCCGTTCTCCAAGGCGACGTTGCGGCGGGTCGCCGGCTTCGCGCGTCCGCATCGCGTGATGCTGGCGTGTTACCTCGCGCTCGGCGTGGTGCTGGCGGTTGCCGCGGTCGCGACCCCCATGCTTGCCGGGCAGGTGGTCAACGCCGTCGAGCAGCGCGGCGAGCTAGGCGTGGTGGTCGGGCTGGCGGCGGTGATCGCCGTGATCGCGGTGGCCGAGGCCGGGCTCGGGCTGGCGTCGCGGTGGCTGTCGGCGCGCATCGGCGAAGGGCTGATCCTCGACCTGCGCCGCACGGTCTTCGACCACGTACAGCGCATGCCGATCGCGTTCTTCACCCGCACCCGCACCGGGGCGCTGGTCAGCCGGCTCAACAACGACGTGATCGGCGCGCAGCGGGCGTTCAGCGACACGTTGTCCGGAGTGGTCAACAACGTGGTGACGCTGGTGCTCACGCTGGTGGTGATGGTCCAGATCTCCTGGCAGATCACGCTGGCCGCGCTGGTGCTGTTGCCGGTGTTCGTGCTGCCCGCGCGGCTCATGGGCAAGCGGCTGGCCCGTCTGGAGCGCGAGGCCGCCGACCACAACGCGGCCATGGGCACCCAGATGACCGAGCGCTTCTCCGCGCCGGGGGCCACGCTGGTCAAGCTGTTCGGGCGGCCCGCCGACGAGTCGGCCGAGTTCAGCGGGAGGGCCAGGCGGGTTCGTGACATCGGGGTCCGCACGGCCATGCTGCAAACGACCTTCGTCACCGCGCTCACCCTGGTGTCGGCGCTGGCCCTGGCCCTCGTCTACGGCCTCGGCGGCTTCTTCGCGCTGCGCGGCGCGCTCGACACCGGCGCGGTCGTCTCGCTCGCGCTGCTGCTCACCCGGCTCTACACGCCGCTGACCGCCCTGGCCAGCGCCCGCGTGGAGGTGATGAGCGCGCTGGTCAGCTTCGAGCGGGTCTTCGAGGTGCTCGACCTCAAGCCGCTGATCGCCGAGAAGCCCGACGCGGTGCGGGTGCCGGAGGGGCCGGTCGCGGTCGAGTTCGACAACGTCTCGTTCGCCTATCCGGCGGCCGACAAGGTCTCGCTGGCCTCCCTTGAGGAGGTCGCCACGCTCGACACCCGGGGCGGGGTGCAGGTGCTGCACGACGTGTCGTTCCGTGCCGAGCCCGGCCAGATGGTCGCGCTGGTCGGCTCCTCCGGAGCCGGTAAGTCCACTATCGCCCAGCTTGTCCCGCGGCTCTACGACGTGGACGCGGGGGCCGTACGGCTGGCGGGCACCGACGTACGCGACCTGTCCGCCGACTCCCTGCGCGACACGCTCGGCATGGTGACCCAGGACGGTCACCTGTTCCACGAAACCGTGCGGGCCAACCTGCTGCTCGCCCGCCCCGGCGCCTCCGACGAAGACCTTTGGGACGTCCTGCGCCGCGCCCGCCTGGAAGACCTGGTGGCCACGCTTCCCGACGGGCTGGACACGGTGGTCGGGGAGCGCGGCTACCGGTTGTCCGGGGGCGAGCGGCAGCGTCTGACCATCGCCAGGCTGCTGCTGGCCCGGCCCCGGGTCGTCATCCTGGACGAGGCCACCGCGCACCTCGACTCCACCTCGGAGGCGGCGGTGCAGGAGGCGCTGGGCGAGGCGCTGGCCGGCCGTACCGCGGTGGTGATCGCGCACCGGCTGTCCACGGTCAGGGCGGCCGACCTGATCCTGGTGGTGGAGAACGGGCGGGTCGTGGAGCGGGGCACGCACACCGAGCTGCTGGCGGCGGGCGGCCGGTACGAGGAGCTGTACCGCACACAGTTCGACCAGCAGGAGCACTCCGCCGCCGGTCGCGCACTCGCGGAGCCGGCCGTGGCCGCGGAGGCGCTGGCCTGACGCGCGGCACGGGATGCTGCGTGCTGCGTCCTGTTAGAGGACCGTCGCGACCCAAGCGAGGACAACGATGATCAGTATGGCTCTGACCACCAATCCGTTCACCCGCCGAAACCCGAGTCCAACCGCTGCTCGATGCGGTCGATGCGCCGAGCCAGCGGCTCGACCGCCCGCTCCACCGCCGCAGCCAGCAACTTAGCGGCGTCGCCGCCGACGACGGGGGCGGGGCCGGCCTGCTGCGCGCCCGCGAGTCCCTGCACTCCCTGGGCGCGCAGGTGCACATATCCGGCGAGGGCGGCGACGACGGCCCGCCGGGTCAGCCTGGCCTCGGCGCCCAGCGAGCGCAGCACCTGTCCGGCCGTGCCGTCGGGCTCGCTGATCAGGCCGAGCAGCAGGTGCTCGCAGCCGACGTAGTTGTGCCCGAGGCCGTGCGCCTCCGACACCGCCATCTCCAGCGCGTTGGCCGCCGCTCGGCTGAACCGGCCCCCCGTCCCTGCCTCTGACTGCGTCTCGGCGTCCGTGGCCTGGTCGTCGGGAATGGCGGGAAGGGCCTGCCGTACTTGGTCGGGGTCGACCTCGATGGCCCGCAGCACATGGAGCGCCAGGTTGGTGCCCTCGGCGAGCATCCCGGCGAGCAGGTGCTCGGTGCCGACCTCGGCGACACCGGCCGCCCGCGCCTGTGCCACCGAGAGTTTCATCACCTCTCTGGTCCTGGCGGTGAAGTGCGGGAAGCGGGAGGCGGGGTCGCTCGCCTCCAGGTCGCCGAGCGCCAGCTCCCTGATCGCCACGACCCGCCGTACGGCCTGCTCCAACGCACGCTGACACACCGCGGAGACCGGTACGCCCGCCGCCTTGACCGCCTCGGCCAGCTCATCGGGCAAATAGACATTGATCTTCGGCATCCGGCGCCGCCCTCCTATGGGGTTAGCTTGGGGGTATGAACCCTTTATACCCCCAGAGGGGTTACATGGCTAGAGAAGGGCTTCGGGGTTCCCAGGGAAAGGAAGGGTGCGGTCGTCTTCAGCCGTCGCGCGTGCGATGGGCCCGGCGGCCGGTGAACTGGAGTCCTCCCCGCCTGCGAAGAGCAGAGCCATGAGACGTCTCCCCCGCCTGCCGATCGTCACCGCGCTGAACGTGGCCGGAACGACGTTACCCGCCGTGGCGTCGGCCATGGCCATCGCATGCAGCGGCTCGCAACTCACGTTCTTCAATTCCGGGTTGCGCGACAGGCCCGCCACCGCCGCCGCAGTGCAGCTCTCCCGCTGGACGGGCACGTCAGCGCGCCGGACACCCATGTCGGGCCGGATCGCCTGGCGCGACGCCGGCAACAAGGACACGGGGGTCTCCCAGGTCGTCGCCGAGTCGCCGCCCGTACCGCCGCCGGGGATCGGCGTCCTCTACCTGACCGGCCGGATCAGCGGCGGCACGCTGGACGGGCACGGCGCGGCCGTGTACTTCCGCGTACTTCCGCGTCTCGTTCAGTTCACGCTGACCCCGCGGGAGAGCGAGCTAATCGGGATATATAGCATCCCTTTTATGAACATGGGCGAAGGAGTCGAGTGGGGGTTGCACTGCTGTGTGACCCTGGGCCGGCTCGACGGCGAGGGGCCGGTGCCCATCCGCAGGCTGGCGGCCTGGTTCGACCTGCCGCAGGAGTACCTGAAAAAGCGTCTTCAGGCGCTGACCAAGGCCGGCATCCTGGCGTCGGTGCCGGGCGCGCGCGGCGGGTTCACGCTGGCCAGGCCGCCGGAGCAGATCACGCTGATGGACGTCGTCGCGGCGCTGGAGGGCAGCGCGGAGGCGTTCCGGTGCGATGAGATCCGCCAGCGTGGGCTCGGAGCGGAAGGCGGCGGATTCGACCGGCCCTGCGGCATCGCCCGTGCCATGCGCCGCGCCGAACTCGCCTGGCGCCGCGAACTCGCCGCCCAGACGATCGCCGACCTGATGGCCGACAATCCGGCGAGCGCCGCCCGCACCCGGACAAACTACGCCCGCCTCCGCGACTGACGACGAAAACGGCGGAAACGGTAGATCGGGGCGGCGGTGACCTCCTCACGAAAGGAAAGGGGATGTCTGGTATCCCGATCAGCGACTCACGCGCCGCGAAGCCCTCCGGCACTGCCGCCCCCGAAAGCACGAGGGGGTTGGGAAGGACGCTGGTGCTGGCGCTCGGGGCGTTCGCGGTGGGGACGGACGCCTACGTCGTCGCCGGATTCCTGCCCGGGATGGCGCGGTCGCTGGAGATCTCCGAGGCCGCCGCCGGGCAGTCGGCGACGGTGTTCGCGGTGGCGTACGCCCTGCTCTCCCCCGTACTGGCCACCCTCACCGCCCGGGTGCCGCGCCGCCCGTTGCTGGTGGCCGCGCTGGTCGTGCTCGCGCTGGCCAACCTCGGCTCGGCCCTCGCCCCCGATTTCGGGGCGCTGATGGCGAGCCGGGTCCTGGCGGCGGTCGGGGCGGCCGGGTTCACGCCGATCGCGGGTGCGGTCGCCGCGTCCCTGGTGGCCCCGGCGCAGCGGGCCAGGGCGCTCGCCGTCGTGGTCGGCGGGCTGACCGCGGCCACCGCTGACCTCGCCCCCGTGGGGGTCAGGCGGCCGGGGCCAGAGCCCGGGATCAGGCGGCCGGGGCCAGGGCCCGCCACTGGGCCAGTGGGATGGCGCGCGGGTCGTCGCCGACGGCCTGGATGCAGA
>NZ_POUA01000444.1 GCF_003236385.1 Spongiactinospora gelatinilytica | reverse complement strand
CCCCCGGAAGCCGGTACGCGACGAGATCGACGCCGAGTTGCGGCCGATCGTCCAGACCCTCAAACGCGACCCCGCGCTGCGGCAGAGCGAGATGGGGCGGCGGGTGCTCACCCTGCTGGACGTACACGCCCTGGAGTCGGCCGAATGGGACAAACTCGCGGCCAACGTGCCGACGCACTGCGCGACCACGGTGGCCGACGCGGCCCGCAAGTGCGCCGCCTCCCTCCAGAACTTCGCCTCGGAGCTGGAACGCCGCGACGCCCCGCGCTGAGCCCGGATCACCCCCGACCCGGGGAGACGAAGCCGCTCTCGTAGGCGAGCACCACCGCCTGCACCCGATCGCGCAGCCCCAGTTTGGCCAGGATGCGCCCGACATGGGTCTTGACCGTCTCCTCGGCCAGGGTGAGCCTGGCCGCGATCTCCGCGTTGGACAGCCCGCGGGCGAGCAGGGCGAACACGTCGATCTCCCGGGGCGTCAGCGCGTCCAGCGACGACGTGGCGGGCGGCAGGGCGGGCTCCTGGAACAGGTACCGCTCGATGAGCCGGCGGGTCACCGTGGGGGCCAGCAGCGCCTCCCCCGCCACCACCACCCGGACCGCCTGCACGAGGTCGTCCGCGCGGGCGTCCTTGAGCAGGAAGCCGCTGGCGCCCGCGCGCAGCGCCTCGAACACGTAGTCGTCCAGGTCGAAGGTGGTCAGGATGATCACCCGGGGCGGTACCTCCGCGTGCAGCAGCGCCCGCGCCGCCTGGAGGCCGTCCATGACCGGCATGCGGACGTCCAGCAGCACGACGTCGGGCCGCTCCCTGCGGCAGACCTCGATCGCGGTCTCGCCGTCGCCCGCGTGCCCGACCACCGACATGTCGGGCTGCCGGTCCAGCAGCGCCCCGAACCCCTCGCGGACCATGGCCTGGTCGTCCGCGATGACCACGCGGATCATCCGGCCGCCTCCCGCACCGGCAGGGTGGCCTTGACCACGAACCCGCCGCCGTCCACCGGCCCCGCGTGCAGCGTGCCGCCGAGCAGTTGCGCGCGTTCGCGGATGCCGCGCAGGCCCAGCGCCGAGCCGTCCAGCCTGGGCACGCGTCCCGGCAGGCGCGGCGGCGGGCCGTTGGCGACCTCGACGTACACCTCGCCGCCGCGGCGCTCCACCCGGGTGCGGACCGGGGCCCCGGGCGCGTGCCGCACGACGTTGCTCCACGCCTCCTGCACGATCCGGTAGACCACCAGGGAGTGGACCGGCGGCAGCGCGCCCGCCGAGTCGTCGATGTCGACCTCCACGGGCGAGCCGGTGCGGCGTACCGAGACCGCCAGCTCGCCCAGCTCCGCGAGGCCCGGCTGGGGCGTCAGCTCGGCGGCGGTGTTCTCGTCGCGCAGCGCGCCGAGCAGCCGGCGCATCTCGCTCAGGCACATCCGGGCGCCCTTGGCCAGCGACTCGAACTCCGCCGCGACGCGCGGCGCGAGGCCGTCGATCCGGTAGGGGGCGGTCTCGGCCTGCACCGCGACGATCGACATGTGGTGGGCCACGACGTCGTGCAGCTCGCGGGCGATCCGGGCGCGCTCGGACAGCAGCGCGTGCGCCCGCCGGTGCTGGGCGAGGTCGGACTCGGTACGGCCACGCGCCGCCATCAGCCCGCCGAGCAGCGCCGAAACCCCGATGAGCAGGACCACGCCGGCCGGATTCAGCTCCGTCCGCAGGGCCAGGAACGCCGTCATCGTGACACCCGTGACGGCCAGCACCGGGCCCAGTGGGCGGGTCAGCCCGACGCGGTAGAGGACCAGCGGGCCGACGAGGTTCGCGGTGGCGCTGAGCCGTCCTGGGGCCAGCTCCAGCACCTGTTCCAGCAGGCAGCAGGCCAGAAAGGCGACGATCAGCACCGTCCAGGCGCCCAGCGGATAGGACCGGCGCAGCGCCAGCGGGGCGGCCTGGCCGGCGGCCAGCGCCACCGAGGTGACGAACACCAGGGAGGCCGGGAAGAGCGTGAACGACAGCGCGTCCCGCGCGTAGGTGTAGGCGGTGATGGTCAGCGCCACCGCGCACAACTCGTTGGCGTGGACGACGGCCCACGCGCACGCGCCGCGAAGACCTGGACGCCGCGCGGCGGGCGGCTGGTCCGCCGATAACAGGACGCGCACCACGGCGGGCATCCCCCGGGCCAGTGTCCTCGACATCGGCATCTCCTCCTGTCAAGACCTTTCTGACATCCCGATTGTCACGCACAAAGCGGCCCCGGCGGGCGCGGTCGGCAAATCCGAACGGTTGTCCCGGCGGGGCCCTATTGCTAAGTTCCGAAACGAGCGGTGACTCCTGGCACCCGCAGATGGCTCCAAATGAACCGCATCGCCGCCGGGAGCGGGAAATCCCATTTCGCCGTGCCGCCTTTCGTGTGCCACGTTCTGCTCGATCGCGCACCGGAAAGGCAGTGGTCCGAACGTTCCCCGCCATTTGAGCAGAGGAGGTGAAAGCGATGAAGGAGAACATGGAGGTCGAGTTCATCGGCACGCTCGACGAGCTCACGATGGGTCCGGTTGGTCCGACTCAGGACACCATTATCGGTGACTACGACTCGCTGTGATCGGCCCGCCCTCCGGAAATGACCGGAGGACGAGCTGAACGGTGAATCACGGCGTGGGCGCGCCTTTCCGGCGCGTCCACGCCGCTGCCCGTCTACCCGTTCCAGAGGTGATCATGTCGCTAGCGCTGCCCCGATCCGTTCATTCCCGGCGACGTGCCGAGACCCTTCGCGCGCTGCGGAAGTTCCTCGTCGCCGACCGGCCGGTCCCCCGGCGGATCCGCGTCACGGACGCCGAGATCGTCCGCGCCGCGCCCTCCTACCTGCGGGTCGGCGAGAGATTCCGGCGCGGCGGGCTGGCGGAGGCGTTGCCGGCGATGCCCGCCCTCCCTCCGGACCGCGATCCCCGCGCGGGCGAGAGCGAGGAGGTCGTGTTCGCCGCGCGGTCGGCCGCCTGGCGGCTGCACGGCCTCGGCCGGACGCTCACCGGCACGCCGCTGTGCCTGCACGAGTCGCTCGCGCTGTGCGCGGGCCTGCGGGTGCTCGGCTTCCAGGCCCATGTCGCGATCGGCTACCCGGTGATCGAGAAGCTGGACGACCCCGACGAACTGCACGCCTGGACCGTCATCGGCGAGCGTGCCATCACCGACCAGGCGGACGCGGGCCGGCCGATGCAGTTCGCCGAACTGCTCAGGCTCCCGAGGACGGTGGGTGCGCCGTGATCGTCTCGTCGTTCGCCATGCGGGGCAGCGTGCCCGTGCCGTACACCGGCGGGGGCGAGCTGACACAGAGTCCGTTGCACGACGACACCGGTCCGCTGGCCGTCGAGCGGCCCGCAGGCCGTACCGCGCTGGCCGGTTGGATCGGCCACGCGCCGGGCCGCGACGGCTCGCCGCTCGGCCGCCTCCAGCGGGCCATCGATAAGGAGGGCGACCGTGCGGTACGGCGGTTGCGCGGCGACTTCGTGCTCGCCCACATGGGCGACGGGGAGCTGAGCCTCTACCGGGGGCTGAGCGCCATGGTCCCGCTGTTCTGGACGCTCCGCGACGGATCGCTGTCGTGGTCCACCGACCCGCTCGACCTGCTTCCCGAGCGTGCGCCCGGCCTCGGCGACGTCGAGCTCGGCCTGGTCCCGATGCTCATCGCCGAACGCGGCTTCCCGCACGAGCGCTCCTGGTTCCGCGACGTCCACCGGCTGCCCGCCGGGCACCGGTTGCGGCTGTCCGGGCAGCGGCCCGTGGTGTCGGCTTTCGACGACTTCCGCCTCGGCCAGGAGCCGCCCCCGAGCCTTGCGGACGCCGCGGACGGCCTGCGCGACCGGCTCTCCGCGGCCTGCGAACGCGTGCTCGCCGGCGCGGACAGCGCCGTGCTCATGCTCAGCGGCGGCACCGACTCGGCCGTGGTGGCCTGCGAGGCCGCCCGCCACTGCGCCGACGTGCTGGGCTTCCACTTCACCCTCTCCGGGTTCCCCGGCTTCGCCCAGGACGCCGAGTCGGCGCGGGAGGTGGCCGCGCACAGCGGGATCGCCTTCCAGGAGTACGACATGGGACGGCACACCGTGCCCGGCGGCGACTACCTCAAGGGCCCCGACGACCGTTCGCTGCCGCGTACGCACGTACCGCTGCCCGCCTACGCCGTCACCGCCGCCGAGGCCCATGCCAGGGGCGCGCGGTTCGTGCTGACCGGGCTCATGTCCGACCAGGTGTTCATGCACGACTGGCACCGGGGGCTGTGGGACAGCCTGGGCTGGTCCACGCTGAACCCGCTGGCCGCCGGGCGGCCGGTGTGGCAGGTGCTGGGCGAGACGCTGTCCTCGTCGTTCTCCTCGGGGCCGGTGGCGTTCCTGCGCGGCCTGGCCAGTGGCGACCCGGCCGCCGCGCTGCCCAACCCGGAGATCCTGTACCACCACGTCGGCCTGACCAGGGCCGCGCAGGAGCGGATCGCCGACTCGGTGGGCGAGTCCGCGCGGCTGATCCGGCGGCAGGAGGAGGAGTTCCACGGTGCGGGAGTACCGCGGCGGCGTCCGTCCGGCACCGCACAGCTCTTCGTCAAGGAGGCGGTGAACTTTCCGCACGTCCACACCGGGTACCTGAACGACCTGCGTCCGCGCGAGACCTTCCTGTTCACGCCGTTCGCCGACCGGGACGTGGTGGAGTACCTGGCGGCGGTGCCGCCGGAGTACAAGCTGGCGGTGGGGCACGGCGCGCACGTGGACAAGTTCCTGCTGCGGCACGCGTACGCGGGGCGGGGCATCCCGCACCGGGTCGCGGTCCGCATGCGGCAGGCCAGGATCGACGCCATCCCGGCCACCTACGCCCACCACAACGCGGCGCTCGCGGCCAAGCTGCTGGGCCAGGACTCGATGCTCGTCGAGCACGGCATCGTCGAACCCGGCTTCGCCGACCGCCTCGACCCGCGGACCGTCCACCGGATGGGCGAGCCACTGGCCCGCCTGTGCGTCATCGAGCAATGGTTGCGAGGTTTCGTGCGATGAACGTGCGCCTGGCCGATGGGATCGTGTTCGGCACGCTGCCGTTCTGCGGCGTGCTGGTCGACACGACCACGTTCCGCGTGGTCCGCGTCTCGGCCCGGGCCGGCACGGCCCTGGCCCGCCTCCTCGACGGCGACGCCATCCCCGACCCCTTCACCGACGACCTCGCCGCCCGGCTCACCACCGCCGGCCTCCTCCGTCCCGCCCCCGGTGATGGATCCGCGTAGTGCGGTGACGGACGCGGCGGCGCGTAGTGCCGCCTGGGTGACGGGCCGCCTCGGGCGGCTCGTGCCGGCCGGGGCGGAGGGCGCGGCGGGCGCGGCGGACACGGCCGCCAGGCGGCTCACCGAACTCGCCCTGGTGGAACACCAGCTCGCCCGCCGGTCCCCGGCCCGGTTCCCCCGGCTGTCCCGGTCGCTGGACGCCCACCTGGACACCTGGCGGGCGGTGCTGACCGAGCGGACCCGCGCCGCGTCCTTCGCCCGCGCGGCCAGGGCCAGGCCGGCGGAGGCGATCCACCGGGTCCAGCCGTACCTGTGGCTGCGGGCGGGCGGCCACCGTTCCGCCGAGGGCGAGGAGCTGCTGGGCGCGCTGATCGCGGGCGGCGCGCGGCCCCGCTCCCCCGGACAGACGTACGCGCTGTGGCGGGCCGGTTGCCTGCGGCGGGGCCCCGACTGGGCGGGCCTGTGGCGGTCCTGGGTGCTCGGCCTCGCCGGGCGTACCGCGATGGCCGACGGACCGGCCGTCTACGACGCCACCCACG
>NZ_POUA01000443.1 GCF_003236385.1 Spongiactinospora gelatinilytica | reverse complement strand
ACCGGGCCTCCTGGCATCTACCCGGACCGGACTTCCACCGGCAAGCGACGACGAGCTTACGAACACAAGATGAGCCGCTATGTCACGGCTTCACCTCCGTTCTACTGGGCGCACGAAAAAGGCTCAGTGTCGCCGACGCCAACACTCCAGGTGGCGATGAGCGCTTTACGGGACTGGTCTATGGCGTACCGGGTCATACCGCCGTACCCCCTTGCATCTGACTGTCGTCTCGGCTCTGCTCGCCGGACTCGGCCGGCGCTCGGCTGACGATGCGCGCATGTTCCCCGCGGTAGGTGCTCCCGAGCCTGGTGACGGTCCCGCGTGTTGCCCCCGGACCGTCAGTCATCACACTCACCCAATTCTGGGGCAATAGCACGTGGTCCCCCACTTCCAGTTTGGGCAGCCCTGCCCATCGATTGGCATAGCGGCCCACTTCTACGAGCTGATCCCCATCGATCTCATAGACGCGGGTCGCCTCATCAAGAAGTTTCTCTAATTCCTCGATACGACGTTTGAGCCGCTCAACCTCGCTTGACGAGGCTTGCTGAGCCGAATCGGAAGCTTGCTTGTAGCCATCGTTTCGACCACGCTGGTACGCTTCAGCGAGCTCACGCTCGTGAGGTGTAACGTGAATCCGACAGGCGAGATCGAATCCATATATCCGTGTTTTGCAGGGAGTGCCGGAGCGGGTAGGACGTCCGCATAGCCGGACCTCTGGGAGTATGCCCATACTCAAGCCGCCTCCACAGGATGAAGCGATCAAATGGGGAAGTCAGAGCCTTTTCAGCAAGTACATATTTCGATCTGTTAGGCGAGACTCAATACGGTAGGTCCCCCACCGGGGGCGTGTCCAGCTTTCGACTCTGTCTCTCTCGTTCGGCGCTGTCGTAGATTCAGTGGTAACGGAGAGTGTTGTAGTATCACGCTACAGTAGTGGCGCGTCACACGTATCGACTGACCTCGACGCGGCGCCTCAGCGATGGTCAGGACGTCAAGGGCGCCGAAGCGGTCGATCTGGAGGGGCGCCACATCGGGAACATCGGCGGGCCGTCGGGCATAAAGATCGGGTCGCCAAGGTCCTGATAGCCGTGGCGCAGGTAGAGCCTGCGGCTGCGGGTGCTGCTGGCCTCCAAATATGCGGGCATGCCCGCTTCGTCGAGCTTGCGGTGGTACTCCGCAAGCAGCCGGGTCCCCATCCTCCGCCCCTGATGCCCAGGGAGCACCGCGAGGAACGCCAGGTAGTGGTGCGGGTCCTGTGGGTGGCGCTTGTCCATCTCCTCCTCCATCCGCCTGATGCGCTCCCAGTGGGGACCGGCGAACGCCTCCACCCGGGCGTCGCGGTCGGGGGTCTCGGGAAGTGGCTCGGCCCCCTGGGGGAACCACACGGCCACGGCGGACAGGTCGGCCGTCGCGTGGACCTCGCCGTGGACGAGGGCGCTCTCGGCGGCCATGGAGAACAAGGGGGGCATCACGCGGCGGCGATCGTCGTCCGGTGGGATCGTCCAGGCCGAGATCTCCTGCTCGTGGAAGGAGGTGGCGATGATCGCGCCGATGGTCTCGGCGACTCCGGGACCGTTCTGAACGCGAATGATCTCTGTCATTCGGTTGATCTCTGTCATTCGGTCCCTCGCACGGCCGACTGGGCACCCCTCCCGATGTTCGCGTACACCTGTGGCCGGTTGGCCCGCAAGGCGAGTCCCCATATCACGCCGAGCCCCACGGCGACGACGTAGACGAAGGGCATGATCCAGCGCAGAGGGGAGTCGGGCGCCACGCCGAGCACGACGTCGAAGTTGGCTATGACGAGCGCGATGACCACGATCAGCAGGACCGAGGAGACGCCCGGGGCGATCCTGGCCCGCCAGGCGTTCTCCTCGTGGTGGTTCTTGGCGAAGAAGACCAGCACGGAGATGGAGGTGGCCGCGAGCAGTATGAGCAGGCCCAGGCCGCCGAACGATCCAACGGTGAAGAACAGCTGGACGACCGGATCCAGACCGAGGACCGCGTATATGACGATCGTGGCCAGCGCGATGACACTCTGCGTCAGCGAGCCGTTGATCGGCGCACCGGTCCGAGGGGAAGTGCGACCGAAGGCCTCGGGCAGAACCCTCTCCCTGCCCAGGGCGAAGATGTACCGGGAGATCGTGTTGTGGAAGGCGATCAGCGCGGCGAGGAGGCTCGTCACGAAGAGGAGGGAGCCGATGGTGGCGAGGGTCGCGCCCAGATGCTGCCCGGCCAGGTTGAACAACAGGGCCGAACTCTGCTGGCGTGCGGTCTCGGCGATCTTGTCCGAGCCGATCGGCACGGTCATCGCCCAGGACGAAACAGCGTAGAGGCCGGAGATGACAGCGAGTGCGACATAGGTCGCGATCGGCACCGTGCGCCTCGGGTCCTTGGTCTCCTCGGAGAACACCACCGACGCCTCGAAGCCCGCGAAGGACGCCATGCAGATCGCGACCACCGCACCGACCCCGGGGACGAAAAGGCTGGATGGGGCGAAGACGTCCAGGCTGTAGCCCGAGGCCGCCGGGTTGATCAGGTCCGCGATGTCGAACACGAGGATGACGGCTATCTCCGTCAGCAGCAGGACCGCCAGGACCTTCCCGTTCACGTCGACCCGCATGAGGCCGAGCGCCCCGGTCAGCGCCCAGGCGACCAGTCCGATGACCCACCAGGGCGGAGCGAATCCGAACCAGTCGTCGATCAGCGGCTGGGCTGCCGCACCGATCATGCCGTAGAGACCCACCTGGAGCGGGTTGTAGGCCAGCAACGCGACCCACGCGGTCGCCACCCCCACCGGCCTGCCGAGCCCTCTCGCGGTGTACGCGTAGAACGCCCCGGCGTTGACGACGTAACGGGCCATCGTCACGTAGCCGACGGCGAACAGACCCAGGATGGCCCCGATCAGGAAGTAGGCGAGCGGCACGCCCGTCACGCCGGTCGCGGCGTAGGCAGCGGTCACCGAGCCGCCGATGACAGTCAGCGGCGCCGCCGCCGAGATGACGAAGAACATCACCGACGGGACACCGAGGCGGTCCTCGGCGAGCGCGGCGGAAACGGCGCCGGCCCTTCGTTCTGTCACTGACATTGGCATCCTTGTGATGAGGGGGGCGGGTTCATCGGGGGCTGATGGTGGAGTTGCCTACGGCCGCTTCGGTCTGCGCGATCAGTCCCTGAAGCGGCGCTGGGAGGGCGGCGATCGCATCAGAGACGTATCTCCGGTTCTGCTCCCACAGGACCAACCGGCTGCCTCCGGTCGCGACGAGCAGCCCCAGCAGGACACTGTCCTGAACGTTGAGCGGCTCATCGCGGTCAATCGCCAGGTTGACGCGTCCCCTGGACAGCGCCGCGATGTTCACGTCGACCGGTACCTGCTTCCGCGACAGCCGTCTGACCGCAGACGGGCGCAGCAGCCCGTCGGCGGTCATCCGGGCCGCCACGTCGGTGGCCGCCGTACGGGCGAAGAACTGCAGCCAGGTCCGGAATCGATGCGAGGGTTCCGCGATGATGTGGTCCAGGGCGGTCCTGGTGAGCGCGTCGGCGGGCGGCGTCGCGTCGAGAACAACGAGCCGTGTCCGCCCCGCCGCCGATGCCAAGGTCGTCCGCCCGGCGAGCATCAGCTCTCCCAGGATGGCAGCGGCCAACCCCAAGCCGGTCAGGCGGGCATGAAGCCTCATCCGGCCGGACACGTTGTCATGCACGGCGAAGAACAGGTCGTTGGCTAATCGGGTTCTTGAAAGGTCGACTCCGGCCACGAACGGCGATCGTATAGCTAAATCATTAAATCTGTCATTACTTGAACGAGGGTCCGGCATCGGGTAAAGGCCGACCGGCAAGAAGTGAAGAAACGGACAGATAGCCAATGACCTGGAGCTATGCCTTGCGGACATCGCCCTGCTGGCGCTGGCCCTCAAGGACGACCCCGCCCCGAGCGGCGTTTGTACCCCGACGTCATCGCTGCGAAGGATCACGCCGGACCTGTCCAGGTACCGGCATGGCAGGTGTAGTTCTTCAACATTTGCGCCTCCCCCGAGTACGTCTACAACCTGGAGATATCGGTGCCGTCTACCACGGCAGCCGCCGTTTGTTAGCTGAGCTGGTAATACGCGGTGGTCAGGCGGGCGCGGCGGTGGAACCATCGAGCGCGGGCTTGGTGCCGACGTCTCCAGACTGACCAGTGGGCGGCGTGTTCTAGTGATGTTGTACGGGTGGTGGCGGCGTTGAGCAGGCGCTTGATCTCGGCGATTGTCAGCGGGATCATGCCCGGGTCGGTGGGTGGCCGCTGGTCGGGACCGGTGGGTGGCGGGGGTTGGGTGTCGGTACGGCGTCTGGCGGCTGCGGCGCTCGCCGCGCAGATGGCCAGGGCGGCCATGACGAGCACGGTGTGGCGCAGGATCGCCTCGTAGAGACGGACCTGGGACTGATCCAGGCCGAACAGGTCCTTGCCGAATTCGAAAGTCTCCTCCACCGGCCATCTCAGCCCGGCCGCAGCGATCAAGCGGGGCAGGGGGACCGGCAGGCCTTCGGGAACGAAACAGTAGTGGAAGGCGAGTTCGCCGGTGGTGCGGTGCTTGCGGACCAGCAGGTGGTGCGCAGGGCCGGCGGTGGCGATCCAGGCCCAGAGGTAGGTGCGCTCGCCCTTGGAGCCGTCGCCGGCCGAACGGACGGTCCACACACGTTTGTGCTTCAGGTGCCGGGCCGCCGCCTGCTCGCAGGTCCGGTAGCTGCCGCCGCCGAGTGTCAGGGCGAAGGCGGCACGGACGCGCAGCACGTAGGCCTGGCCGTGCTCTTCCGGGAAGGCGCGCAGCTTCGTGCACGCGCCGTAGACCTCGTCCCCGGCCACGAAGTCCAGGCGCACGCCATCGGCATAGGCGTCGCGCAGCAGCCCGATGGCCGGTTCTCCTTTGGTGGCGAAGGCCAGTTCCTGGGGCAGTGCGGTGGTGATCGCCGTGACCGGGTCGCTGATCTGCTCGGCGGGGATCCACTGCCGCGCGCCGATCAGCGCGTGGCCGACTCCGGCGCGGACGTAGGCCAGGTGCACGGTGTTGATGCCGTTGTCGATGCCGCCCGCGCAGCCCATGTGCTGCCGCTTGACGCCCGCCGTGGCGGTGCCCTTTTCTCCTGGCCGGACTCGTCCAGCACGCCCACGGTCAGGCTGCCCGGCCGGGCGGCGGCGTCCAGATGGGCGACGGCGAAGCGGCGGACGCCGCTCATCGCGCCTGCGGTGTCCCAGCGGGCGCGGTTCAACAGCCGCTGCGTGGCATCGGGGCTGCGATCGCCGATCCACTCGGCGATCGTCCAGCCGTTGCGTCTGGGCAGGTCGGACATGATGGCCGGACGTACTTGCCGGCCTGCGACCGCGGTTCGATCCTGGCGAACATCGGTGCCGGCGCGCTCATGAGTTCCTCGGTGTTCCGCTGCACTCGCGCGGCTTCTAGGATAGCGGCAGCAGCCGCTCTTGATCTTGTTCTCGTCGCACAGACGTGATCATGAGCGGCCGTTCTCGTTGTGCTGGAATCCCATCACAAGATCGCATCGACCATAGGCTGCATCCTCCCAGCTCAACCAAGAAATGGCGGCTGCCGTACTACGGACGAGCGGATGGATGTGCAGGCGACCCGCCGGGCGCATCCACTGAGTGCGTGTTTGAGAAGATCGTTTAGGGTTCAAGGGCAGATGTAGCGGGGTTGGCGTCGTGCGGGTCCGCTCCGGGTGAGGCGGCGGGCCATCCCCGCGATGGCGGCCCAGCGGATCAGCGCCTCGGAGA
>NZ_POUA01000442.1 GCF_003236385.1 Spongiactinospora gelatinilytica | reverse complement strand
GTCCACCCCCGAGATGTCGGGGCTCGGCGCGCCGCTCATCCAGGTGCTCTTCGGGGTCACCCCCACCGCGTACGGCGTGGCGGGCATCTTCTCCGCCGCCGCCATCGTCTTCTTCGCCTACATCGGGTTCGACATCGTCGCCACCGCCGCGGAGGAGACGAAGAACCCGCGGCGCGACATGCCGATCGGCATCATCGGCTCGCTGATCGTCTGCACCACGCTGTACGTGGCGGTCTCGCTGGTCGTGGTCGGCATGGTGCCGTACTCCCAGCTCAGCTCGGCCGCGCCGCTGGCCGACGCGTTCCGGGCGGTCGGCCAGCCGTGGCTGGCGACCGTGATCAGCATCGGCGCGATCGCCGGGCTGACCACGGTCGTGCTGATCATGATGCTCGGGCAGAGCCGGGTGCTGTTCGTGATGAGCCGCGACAACCTGCTGCCCAAGGGCCTCGCCACGGTCCACCCCAGGTTCGGTACGCCCGCGCGGGTGACGATCCTGATCGGTACGGTCACCGCGCTGCTCGCCGGGTTCATCCCGCTGTCTGCCCTCGCCGAACTGGTGAACATCGGCACGCTGTTCGCGTTCGTGGTGGTGTCCATCGCGGTGATCGTGCTCCGCCGTACCCGGCCCGACCTGCCCCGGGCGTTCCGCACGCCGGTGGTGCCGCTGGTGCCGATCCTGGCCGTGCTGGCGTCCATCTACCTGATGGCCAACCTCCCGGTCGAGACCTGGCTGCGGTTCCTGATCTGGATGGCGGTCGGGATCGCCGTCTACTTCGTGTACGGCAGGCGGCACAGCCGCGTCGCGCGGCGCCACCTGGGCGCGCAGGACGCGCCCAGGGGCTGAGCGCTCAGGCCGCCGGCATCGAGGCGACGCCCCTGGCCAGGAAGCGCGGTTCGGCGAAGCCGGTGCGGTCCAGGTACGGGGTGATCCCGCCCAGGTGGAACGGCCAGCCCGCGCCGAGCACCATGCACAGGTCGATGTCCCTGGGGTCGGCGACCACGCCCTCGTCGAGCATGATCCGGATCTCCTCGGCCAGGGCGCGCAGCACCCGCTCGCGGACCTGCTCCGGCGTCGAGGGGGCGTCGCCGCCCGCGAAGAGCGCGACGGCCTCCGGATCGAGCGTCAGGTCGGGCCGGTAGACCCCGGGCTTGCCCGCCGCGACCAGGGCGGACAGGCCGGCCGGCACCTCGAAGCGGGAGGGGAAGGCCGCGCGCAGCGTCTCGGCCACGTGCAGGCCGACCGCAGGCCCGACGAGCTGGAGCAGCGTGAACGGGGTCATCGGCAGGCCGAGGTCGTCCAGGGCGTGGTCGGCCACCTCGATCGGGGTGCCCTCGTCCACGGCGGTGACCACCTCGCCCATGAACCTGGTGAGCAGCCGGTTGACCACGAACGCGGGCGCGTCCTTGACCAGTACGCAGTTCTTGCGCAGCGTCGCGCCGAGCGCGAAGGCCGTGGCCAGGGTGGCGTCGTCGGTGCGCTCGCCCCTGATCACCTCCACCAGCGGCAGCACCGCGACCGGGTTGAAGAAGTGGATGCCCACGACCCGCTCGGGGTGGCGCAGCCCGGCGGCCATCTCGCTCACCGACAGCGAGGAGGTGTTGGTGGCCAGCACGCACTCGGCGGTGACGACCGACTCGACCTCGGCGAGGACCTTCTGCTTGACGCCGAGGTCCTCGAAGACGGCCTCGATCACCAGGTCGGCGTCGGCGAACGCGGCCTTGTCCAGCGAGCCGGTGATCAGCCCGGTGAGCCGGTTGGCCTGGTCGGCGCTCACCCGGCCGCGCTCGCGCAGCTTGGCGATTTCGGCGTGCGCGTGGCCGACGCCCTTGTCCAGGCGCTCGGCGTCCAGGTCGGTGAGGACCACGGGGACCTCCAGCCGCCGGGCGAACAGCAGCGCGAGCTGGGCGGCCATCAGCCCGGCCCCGACCACGCCGACCTTGCCGACCTTCCTGGCCAGGGACTTGTCCGGGGCGCCCGCGGGCCGCTTGGCCCGGTGCTGGACCAGGTCGAAGGCGTACAGGCCGGAGCGCAGCTCCTCGCCGGTCAGCAACTCGGTCAGCGCGTCGTTCTCGGCGGCGAAACCCTCGTCGCGGCCGGCCGTACGGGCCAGCTCGATCAGGTCCAGCGCCCGGTAGGGGGCCGGGGTCGCGCCCCGCACCTTCAGCGCCACCAGGTCGCGCGCCCGCCGCAGGGCCGGCTCCCAGTCGGTGGCCGTGTGGTCGGTGCGCGGCGGGCTGACCTCGCCGCGCAGCACGCGGGCCGCCCAGCGCAGCGACTCCTCAAGGAAGTCGGCCGGCTCCAGCAGCACGTCGGCGATGCCCAGCGCGGCCGCCTCCGGCCCCTTGATCATCCGGTTCTGGGCGAGCGGGTTCTCGATGATCAGCTTCACCGCCGTGTCCGGGCCGGCCAGCCGGGGGAGGAGCTGCGAGCCGCCCCAGCCGGGCACCAGGCCGAGGAAGCACTCCGGCAGCGCGATCGCCGTGACCCCGGAGGAGACCGTCCGGTACGTGCAGTGCAGCGCGACCTCAAGGCCGCCGCCGAGCGCCGCGCCGTTGACGAACGCGAACGAAGGCACGTCCAGCTCGCCCAGCCGGCGCATCACGTGGTGGCCGAGCGCGGCGATGGCCCCGGCCTCCTCGCGGGTCGAAAGGCGGGTGGCGCCCTTCAGGTCGGCCCCCGCCGCGAAGATGAACGGCTTGCCGGTCACGCCGACCGCGGCGATGTCGGTCCGGGCGGCGATGCCGTCCAGGGCCCCGTTGAGCGCCAGCAGGCCCTGCGCGCCGAAGGTGCTGGGCCTGGTGTGGTCGAAGCCGTTGTCCAGCGTGATCAGGGCCATCGTGCCCGCGCCGTACGGCAGTGCCACGTCGCGCACCAGCGCCTGGGTGACGATCTCGTCGGAGGCCCGCGCGAGCAGCACGGACCGCCAGGTGGACAGGCTCACTTGGCCTCCTCGTTCAGGTTCTCCCAGATCACCGTTCCGCCCATGCCCAGGCCGACGCACATGGTGGTCATGCCGTACCTGATGTCGGGCCGCTCGGCGAACCGCCGGGCGAGCTGGATCATCAGCCGGACGCCCGAGGCCGCCAGCGGGTGGCCGTAGGCGATGGCGCCGCCGTAGGGGTTGACCCGTGGATCGTCGTCGGCGATCCCGTAATGGTCGAGGAACGCCAGGACCTGCACGGCGAACGCCTCGTTGATCTCGAACAGGCCGATGTCGCCGATGGACAGGCCGGCCAGCCGCAGGGCCCGCTCGGTGGCCGGGATCGGGCCGATCCCCATCACCTCGGGATCGACCCCGGCGAACGCGTAGGAGACCAGCCGCATCCTGGCCGGCAGGCCGAGTTCGGCGGCGGTGCCGGCGGCGGCCACCAGGCAGCCGGTGGCGCCGTCGTTGATGCCGGAGGAGTTGCCCGCGGTGACCCGCCCGTGCGGGCGGAACGGCGTCTTCAGCGTGCCCAGCTTCTCCAGCGTGGTGCCGGGGCGGGGCGCCTCGTCCGCCGTCGCCAGCCCCCAGCCGCGCTCGGCCGACCTGGTCGCCATCTCGACGAGGTCGGGCTGGATCTTCTCGTCGGCGTACGCCTTGGCGGCCTTGTCCTGGGAGGCGACCGCGTAGGCGTCGGCCCGCTCCCTGGTGATCGCGGGGTAGCGGTCGTGCAGGTTCTCCGCGGTCATGCCCATCACCAGCGCGGAGGGGTCGACCAGGCGCTCGGAGAGGAAGCGCGGGTTGGGATCGACGCCGTCGCCCATCGGGTGCCTGCCCATGTGCTCCACGCCTCCGGCCACCGCGACGTCGTGGGCGCCGAACGCGATGCCGCCCGCGACGGTGGTGACGGCCGTCATCGCGCCCGCGCACATCCGGTCGATCGCGTACCCAGGCACGCTCTTCGGCAGCCCGGCCAGTACGGCGGCGGACCGGCCGATGGTCAGGCCCTGGTCGCCGGTCTGCGTGGTGGCCGCGATGGCGACCTCGTCCACGCGCTCGGGCGGCAGGGCGGGATTGCGGCGCAGCAACTCGCGGATGACCCGGACGACCAGGTCGTCCGCGCGGGTCTCGGCGTACAGGCCGTTGGGCCCTGACTTGCCGAACGGCGTGCGCACGCCGTCGACGAACACGACGTCACGAGTGGATGGCACGGGATCGCTCCTTGCGGCTGGTTGGCTACGCCTCCATGCTACTCATGAGTAACAAGCCTGGCACGCGCGGCGCGCGGGCGCCCCCGGACGGGATGCCGCTTCCCGTCCGGGGGCTGCTCTCGCCCCCAGCGCCACCTGCGCGATGTGGCCTTTGTGAAAGCGCCACGGAAAA
Source organism: Spongiactinospora gelatinilytica (assembly GCF_003236385.1). GTDB lineage: Bacteria > Actinomycetota > Actinomycetes > Streptosporangiales > Streptosporangiaceae > Spongiactinospora > Spongiactinospora gelatinilytica. Next base: position 1,463 of record NZ_POUA01000442.1, on the reverse strand, counting down.
GGAGCCGAGTGGTTCGGGCCCGCCGTGGAACGGTCTATCAACTCCAGTTGACGACTGTGGATCGAACATAAACTCGTGATTAGCGATTCGTCAACTGTGGAAAACAGAGTTAGCATAACTCCTCTACCCCAGTTGATGCGTGTAGACTGCCTCCATGTGCAGCACGCCGAGGCAAGCCCACCCGGGGGTGTGAGGTGCCGGACACGCCGCGGCAGGCGAGGAAAAGCCTCGCCGCCAAGCTGGACCACCTGTTTCGCACCGTGCGGCCGAAAGGCGGCGGTGAATACACGTTCGAGGAGGTCTCCGACGCGCTGAAGGCGCGCGGCGGCCCCACCATCTCCGGCACCTACATCTGGCAGCTCCGCAAGGGCCTGCGCGACAACCCCACGATGCGCCACCTGGAGGCGCTGGCCGACTTCTTCGGCGTGCCGCCGGCCTACTTCTTCGACGACGCGGCCGCCGAGCGCATCGACGCCGAACTGGCGCTGCTCACCGCACTTCGCGATTCTTCGATCCGGCAGATCGCGCTGCGCGCCTCCGGCCTTTCCACCAAGAGTCTGGACGCCATCACCGAGATGCTGGAACGCGTCCGCGAACTGGAAGGATTGGGCGACGCGGGCGATCACGCCGATAGTATGCGATCCGAATAAACGGGCAGACCCTTGAAAGCGGGCTGGACACCCGCGCTAGTATCTGCTCAGGCGGACCTACGGGGGGCCGCTCAATTCGGGACGGGGACGCTATGCCGCGCGACCTCGCAATAACTGTCCATACTCTTGCGCGCTGTTTTCGCTGGATTCGCTCCGCGATCGGCCGCTCTCGCGCACGCCGACCGGCGCCCGACGGGCCGCCGCACTCGTCCCGGCACGGACCGGACGGCGAGGCCCCGGTTCCGGACCCGGGCCGCGGCGACGGCGATCTGCCCGGCAAGGCGGGAAGGGCATCGCTGAAGCGCCTCCGGCTGCGCTGCGAAGCCCGGCTGGACGCCCTCACCCTGCCCACGCCCTTCGACGTGCGCGTTCTGTGCGCCACGCTGGCGGAGGAGCGGGGACGCCCGATCCACCTGCTGCCGATGACCGGCAACCCCGGCGTGCAGGGATTGTGGGTGGCGACGGAGACGGCCGACGTGATCTTCTACGAGGACGCGACCACGCCGCCGCACCAAGAGCACATCATCCTGCACGAGCTGAGCCACCTATTGTGCGACCACTACCGGGTCGCGGACCCCGCGGCGGAGCTGGCCCGGGCGCTGTTGCCCGACCTGGACCCCGGCATGGTGGTCCGCATGCTCGGCCGTACCTCCTACACGGCGATCGAGGAGCAGGAGGCGGAGCTGCTGGCCACGCTGATCCAGCAGCGCGCCCGCCGGCCGCGGCGGGGTGTTCGCCCCGGCTCGCTGGCCCGTCGCCTCATGACCGCACTGGACTGGTCGTCGGGCGGGGGGGCCGCCCGACGACCAGTCC
>NZ_POUA01000441.1 GCF_003236385.1 Spongiactinospora gelatinilytica | reverse complement strand
CGCCACCACCGAACCCATCCCCACCACCTGCTGATCCGATCCAGCGACCACCGCCGGCGAAGGCGTTATATGCTGTGCTCGCGGTGCACGACGACCACAGATCCGCCAACCAAGCCGTATCCGCTGGTCAGACCCGCCCGCGAAGGGGCCTTAGCTCAGTTGGCAGAGCGCCTGCTTTGCAAGCAGGAAGTCAGGAGTTCGAATCTCCTAGGCTCCACTCCCACCTCCCCACTCAAGGCGCAACCCGCGCCCCAATCGACCTCACCGACGCCCGGCCAATCTCCGAGGGCAGACCGCGCTCCGCAATATGCGAGCGCAGCCAAGATCGAAAGAAACGCGCCGCCTCGCGGTGAAGGGCATTCCGCCTGCGGCGCGGACTACGCCGCCTCAGGTGCTGAGATGAGCAGCGGTTCATTAGGGTCTGCTGCATGTCCGATGTGATAACGGTTCACCCTGCGGAACCCGGTGATGGGAATGTCCTCGGGGAGATCCACGCCGTGTCTTGGGGGGTGTCGCATGGGCCGTTTTGTGCGCCGGAGGTGGCTGCGGCCGGGGTTGAGGAGCGGCGGGGGAAGTGGCATGGTGTGCTGGCCGAGGGTGGGGACACGATCTTGCTGGCGCGCCTGAATGAGCGGGCGGGGGCGTTTGCTCGGTTTGGGGCCTCTACTTCTCGGCCCGGCGTGGCGGAGATCCATACGTTCTTTGCGCACCCGGATGTCTGGGGTAGTGGGGTTGCGATGGTTCTGCTGACGGCCGTCTTGGAGCGGGTGCGAGATGCCGGGTACGACGAGGTGCATCTGTGGACGCTTCGGGACTCCGCTCAAGCGCGTCGGTTCTACGCCAAGAACGGCTTTGTCGAGACCGGCAGGACTCACGATCATGACTTCGCTGAGGGGCCGCCGCTGGCCTTGGTGGAGTTGGAGCGGGCTGTGCCTGGGCGCTGAAGGGGTGCGGAAGGCGTCCAGGGCTTGGCCGTGGACGCCACGCTCGCCGAGGATCAGGGGATGTACATCAGGAAGTACCAGCCCGCCTGGCGGTGCTGGTCGCCTGGGTAATAGCGGCAGGGGGCGAGTCCGGTGAACTCACCGTTCTGGGCGGCGTCCTGGAGACCTGCATGGCAGGCGGCCAGGGTTTCGTAGCGACTGGAGTAATACCAGTTCGGCGGCAGCGGGGCGAGGGCGGATGTGGTGCTGGTCTGTTGGGTGATGGAGGCGGGTGCGGAGGCGGAGGCGGGTTCGGCGCCGGCCAGGGCGGTGGCGCCCAAGGCTGTCGCGAGCAGGGCCGCGGCGGATAAGTTTCGGATCTTCGTGGGGGCTCCTCACGGTACGGTGGGAGGACACCTTCAGATCAGCACTGATAGCTGGAGGTGTGGACCTCTCGGTTTTCCATATTTCGGATGTATGGTCCACCGATTGAGGCAGCTTTGTGCGCGTCCTTGGGAGCCGCAGCGATGACCATGCTGGTGTACATAACCTCGGCCAAGAACGTTCGCTCGATACGGCGCAGTGGCATTCGGGCGGTGAGCGGTGGGTGGGATGGAACGGGTGTCTATTGCCTGCCTGTGCTGCCGTCCTACCAGATCACCCATCAGTGGGTACGCGAACTGCGGCGAGGCGGTCAGAGCGGGCGCTCGTCGCCGTGTACTTCAGGGTCCCCGACGATGAGCCGGTGCAGGTCGGTCACTACAACAGCCTCCCCGCCCACCTGGGCAGTGCGGAAGCCGCCGCGCTGATCGCGGCCCAGCCGGACCCGCGCGGGTACGAAGTCTTCACCTCGCGTTCTGTCAGGGCGGGTGAGATTCATCGAATCCGTCGAGTGAACCGGTTGACCGGCTGGCGCTACATGCCTGACGTTCACGGAAGGCCGCCGTGCGCGTGCCCGATCTGCAACCCGAAAGGGCAGTACGGCGCCGCCCGGACCCGGGCGAAATTCGGCGACCCGGATGACATCAATAGTCGTCGTCGAGGGCTTTGACCAGGGTTCGGAGTTCGCGGGCGCGGCGTCGGGACATTGACAGCATCACCGCTTCGAGGTGGTCGCGGGACTGTGCCGGGTCCCCGCAGCAGGCCCATTCGGTGCAGCCGGCCTGGTCGTAGTCCCAAAGGCGGCGGTTCGGTTGGTGGACGAAGGCGCGCCAGCGGATGAAGGCCGACTCGACCGAGCCCGGCCACAGGTAGTTCTTGAGGCGTTCGATCCGCCTGACTTCGGCCAGGGCCGCCGGCGACAGGCCGGGGATGATCGGGCGGGGATCGCGTGTCTGGCGGAGTGTCTGGCGCCGGAGGGGAAGCTCGGCGCGGACACGGCCGGGCCGTCTACGCGGCATCGGCCTTTCTGTTGAACGTCATGCCGTTCATCTTCTCACCGATGCGGGGCCCTGGCCAAGTGTCCTGTTCGCCGTCAGATGGCCTGTAAGACGGCCTGTTGTCAGCCTGTCCGCCTGTAAGAAAAGCCCGCCGAACAGGCTGACAACAGCATCTTGTTGCGGACGCCTGAGGAGACCCAGAAGTGTGGGCCGCGTCACAGGAATCCCGCACCTCCCAAGAACCAGGAGAAACGATGAAGCCGACCTTGCGCGCCACGGGGCTCTTGGCGGCCGCTCTGGTCGCCGGTCTTACCGGTGCGCCTGGGATGTCGGTGGCGCAGGCGGCCGAGGTCAAGGTCCTTCCGAGCGTGAACATGGAAGCCACGGTCAAGGCGGCCCAGATCGACCCGCGGCGGGCGGACGAGACGACGACCCCGGGGGCCAAGGCCAGTGTACTGCTCGTCGAGAAGGCGCTGCGCGACCGGCGTCTGCTCGACGGGCAGTGGGTCGACGGGTACTTCGGCACCACGACCATCGCCGCCTACGCCAAGTACCAGAAGTCGCTCGGGTACAAGGGGATCGCCGCCAACGGGCTGCCCGGCAAGGCGTCGCTCGTCAAGCTCGGAGCCGACCGCTTCAAGGTCACCCACACCATCGTTCCAGGCGGCCGGGTGTCCATGGGCGATGTCGTCGTCAACACCCGTACGCGGAGCATGCTGGCCGAGGCCAAGCGGCTGCTCGGCCGCGGCCTGGTGCTGTTGCAGGGTTCGTACAACCCCGGGGGCGACCCCACGTCCGCAGGTACCCACGACGGCGGGGGCGTCGTCGACATCTCGGTCAAGGGGATGAACGCGGCGACCCGCACCGCGACCGTCCGCGCGTTGCGACGTGTCGGATTCGCGGCATGGGTGCGCAACCCTCGCCAAGCCGACTGGCCGTGGCATATTCACGCCAACGCGATCAATGACACCGACCTCTCCCGCCAGGCTCAGCGCCAGGTCGGTGACTACTACCTGGGGTTCAATGGGCTTTCCGGCCGTGGGCCGGACGACGGCCCGAAGGTGGCCATCCGCACCTGGGAGGAATACCGGCGCCGCTGACCACCCGTAGTCCCGCTTCATACGAAAACCCACCTCATACGAATCCAAGGGGAAACAGCATGGGCACGATGAACAAGGTTCTCGCCGTGGCGGTCACCACGATGGCGCTCGGGGTGCCGATGGCCATCACCGCCGCACCCGCCTCGGCGGCCGGCCGGGACGGCGTATGCCAGAGCGGTGAGTTCTGCTACTACTTCAACAGCAACAACAAGGGGTCGGTCTCCGACTTCACCGGTTCGGTAGGCGATTACGCGACCAAACAGCCCTCCTGCTACGACTTCAAGGGGCCCGGCAACGGCAAGGGGAAGTGCATCAAGAACTCCGCCGCCTCCGCCTGGAACCGTAGCAACAAGACGGTCCGCGTCTACTTCAACAGTAACTACGGCGGCACCTACCAGGATTTCAAACCCGGCGCCAAGGCCAACCTCATCCCCGCCCTGAAGAACCAGAACGCCTCGCATGAGTTCGGCCCGTCGTCCTCGTCGCGCGTCAACATGTCGTACGCGCTCTACAAGCCGAGCAGCGGCCGGTTGACCTGCCCCTTCGACGGCTACGACAACACACCCGGCCGGCACGAGGGCATCGACTTCGCCCGCGGCGTGGGTGCCACCGTGCGAAACCTGATGCAGGGTACGGTCATCAACGTCGCGCGTGGGGCCAACGGCGGTTCGGGGCTCTCCACGATCGCCATCCACAACTCGTCGTTGAACAAGACGGTGATCTATCTGCACACCGCTCCAGTGTCCTCGCTGCGCGTGGGCCAGGTGGTCCGGCCCGGTCAGGTCATCGCCACCGAGGCGTGGCGCGGGATCTCGTCCAAGTCGGCCGCGCACACCCACGTCGAGATGCGCCCGGGACGGCATACCCGCGCCGCCAAGAGCGTCGGCGACCCGCACCTGCAGAACCCGAACCCGAACGCGTTCTGGCGCGCCCGTGGCTACAACGTCCGATAGCGCACCGCGGCCGGCCAAGAACAAGAAGACGAAGAGGAAATCGACCGTGTATTCACGAACCGCGCGACTGATCTCGCGGCTCACCACGGCGGTCGCCGCGGTGGCGCTCGGCGGATCGGTGCTCGCCATCGCTCCGCCCGCGTCGGCCGCAGGTCGCGACGGGGTGTGCCAGAGCGGTGAGTTCTGCTACTACTTCAACAGCAACAACAAGGGCTCGGTCTCCGACTTCACCGGTTCGGTCGGCGACTATGCGACCAAACAGCCCTCCTGCTACGACTTCAAGGGCGCCGGCAACGGCAAGGGCAAGTGCATCAAGAACTCCGCCGCGTCCGTCTGGAATCGCAGCGGTAAGACCGTGCGCGTGTACTTCAACAGCAACTTCTCCGGCACCTACCAGGATTTCAAGCCCGGCGCGAGGGGCAACCTCATCCCCGCCCTGAAGAACCAGAACGCCTCGCATCGGTTCATGGGCTCCACGTCGCCGACCCAGTGCAAGACGGACGGCACGCACAGCAGGCTGCCCACGTCGATCCTCGTTTACCGGAAGTCCCTCGGTCACGTGGAGAGGGTGTCCTTCAAGGACTACGTCAAGAACGTCCTGCCGAACGAGTGGCGGTCGCACTGGCCGAGGGAGTCGCTGCGGGCCGGGGCGATCGCCGTCAAGAACTACGGCTGGTACTGGGCGCTGCACTCGACGCGTAAAACGCCGGACGGTAAGTGCTTCGACGTCTACGACCACACATCGAGCCAGGTCTACAAGCCGGGCTCGGCGACGGCGGCGACGAGCGCCGCGGTGAACGCGACGTGGGGCACCCGGCTCACGCGCAATGGGAAGATCTTCCAGAGCCAGTACTGCCAGTCGTCGAAGGCGTGCGGCATGTGGGTCGATGGGGACTGGATGTCGCAGAACGGCTCTCGTGACCTGGCCAAGAAGGGCTGGGGTTACAGCAGGATCCTCAGGTCCTACTACAAGAGGATCGCGATCGGCTAGTGAGATCGGCTAGCGAGAACGCCTAGCGAGTCCGAGGGCTCCGGTTTCCTGTCGTGTCATTGCGGCGGGGAACCGGAGTTCTCGTCGATGATGAGCTGGAAGTTGATCGGCCGGCTTCCAGGGAACACGAGCTCTTTGGCAGCGTTCATCATCTTGAACCGCACGAAGCAGAAGCCCGGTTTTGTCGGCGTGGTGATATCGACCCGGATGTCGACCAGCTTGCCGGGCGCGGTCTCCTTGACCGGCACCTCAGCGGGGGTCTGGCATTGATCGGGCTGCTGTGGTTCGAGGCGGCGCAGCGAATATCCCTTCCAGTGCACGGTCCCGGTGTTCTTGAGCCGCCATACCTTGCGCACGGTCTTGCCGGGGCCGACGTGCGTGCAGTCGCCAAGTGTGATGTCCCCCATGAAAACGGAGGCGTCGCCGTTG
>NZ_POUA01000440.1 GCF_003236385.1 Spongiactinospora gelatinilytica | reverse complement strand
CCCCCGTCCACTGGTCCGGCTGTGAACGCCGGTGCGGACTCCCCCGCGGCCGGGTCGTCCAGATGACCGCCACCCCGGCCGGCTACCACGAGAGGACCCCGTGACCGACTACCTGCGCGACGGAGCCGAGATCTACCGACGTTCGTTCGCGACCATCCGCGCCGAGACCGACCTCACCGGCGTCCCGCCCGAGATCGCCCAGGTGGCGGTACGGATGATCCACGCCTGCGGCATGACCGACCTGGTCACCGACCTGGCCTGGTCCCCCGAGGTGGTGACGAAGGCCCGCAGGGCACTACAGCAGGGCGCGCCCGTGCTGTGCGACGCGCGGATGGTCGCCTCCGGCGTGACCAGGAGCAGGCTCCCCGCCGCCAACGACGTTATCTGCACCCTCGCCGACCCCGCCGTGCCCGCGCTCGCCGACGAGCTCGGCACCACCCGCAGCGCCGCCGCCCTCGAACTGTGGCGGGACCGCCTGCGAGGTTCGGTGGTGGCCATCGGCAACGCGCCGACCGCCCTGTTCCGGCTGCTCGAACTCGTCGCCGAGGGCGCGGGCAGGCCCGCCGCCGTGCTCGGCATCCCGGTCGGCTTCATCGGCGCGGCCGAGTCCAAGCGCGCGCTGGCCGAGAGCGACCTGGACCACCTGGTGGTACACGGCCGCCGCGGCGGCAGCGCGATGACCGCGGCGGCGATCAACGCCATCGCCGGCGAGAAGGAGTGAGCGGGTTGACCGGACGTCTGTACGGGGTCGGGCTCGGCCCCGGGGACCCCGAGCTGATCACCGTCAAAGCGGCCAGGCTGATCGGCGAGGCCGACGTGATCGCGTACCACGCGGCCCGGCACGGCCGCAGCATCGCCCGTTCGATCGCGCTGCCGTACCTGCGCGAAGGCCAGGTCGAGGAGCTGCTGCTCTACCCGCTGACCACGGAGACCACCGACCACCCCGGCGGGTACCAGGGCGCGCTGGACGACTTCTACGCCGACTGCGCGCAGCGCCTGGCCGCCCACCTGGACGCGGGCCGTACGGTGGTCGTGCTGGCCGAGGGCGACCCGATGTTCTACGGCTCCTACATGCACCTGCACAAGCGGCTCGCGCACCGCTACCCGACCGAGGTCGTGCCCGGCGTCACGTCGGTCAGCGCGGCGTCCGCCGTGCTGGGGCGTCCGCTGGTGGAGCGCGACGAGGTGCTGACCGTGTTGCCCGGCACGCTGCCCGCCGAGACCCTGGCCGAACGGCTCGGCGGTCCCGACCCGGCCGCCGTGCTCAAGCTGGGCAGGACGTTCACCAAGGTCAGGGACGCCCTGGCGGAGACCGGCCGGCTGGACGACGCCTGGTACGTCGAGCGGGCCACCATGGGCGGCCAGCGGGTCGCGCCGCTCAAGGACGTCGATCCGGACGGCGTGCCGTACTTCGCGCTGGCGCTGCTGCCGAGTCCCGCCGCCGCGCGCACGTTCGTGCCCGAAACGCCGCAAAACGAAGGCCCCGGCGAGGTGGCCGTGGTCGGGCTCGGCCCGGCCGGGCGGGACTGGCTCACGCCCGAGGCGCAGGAGGCGCTGGCGGCGGCCACCGACATCGTGGGATATGGGCCTTATGTGGACCGGGTGGCCCCGAACCCGCGCCAGCGCCGCCACCGTACCGACAACCGCGTGGAGGCCGAACGCGCCCGGCACGCCCTGGAGCTCGCCGCTTCCGGGGCACGAGTGGCGGTGGTCTCGTCGGGCGATCCCGGCGTGTTCGCGATGGCCAGCGCGGTGCTGGAGGCGGCGGGGGACTTTCCCGGCGTACCGGTCAGGGTGGTGCCCGGCCTGACCGCCGCCCAGGCCGTGGCCAGCCGGGCGGGCGCGCCGCTCGGGCACGACTTCTGCGTACTGTCCCTGTCGGACCTGCTCAAGCCGTGGGAGGTGGTGGCCCGCCGGATCACCGCCGCCGCCGCGGCCGATCTGGTGCTGGCGATCTACAACCCGGCCTCGCGCAGCCGTACCTGGCAGGTCGCCGCCGCCCGTGACCTGCTGCTGGAACACCGCGCGCCGCAGACGCCCGTGGTGATCGGCCGGGACGTCGGCGGCCCGCAGGAGAGCGTCACCGTCACCACGCTCGGCGACCTGGACCCGGCCGTGGTGGACATGCGCTGCCTGCTGATCATCGGCTCCTCCACGACCCGGGTCACCGGGGACGGCGTGGTCTACACCCCCCGCCGCTACCCCTGAACCCAGGCCACGGCCTCCGCCACCGACTCGGCCAGCAGCACGCCCTGCGGCACCGGCGGCCGGTTCACCATGATCACCGGCAGCCCGGTCTCCCGGGCCGCGACCAGTTTGGCGGTGGTCATCGGCCCGCCGCTGTCCTTGGTGACCAGCACGTCCAGCCGGTGTTCGCGGATCAGCGCGGTCTCGCCCGCCACGGTGTACGGCCCGCGGTCCAGCAGTACGCGGACGTTGGCGGGCACCGGCGGCTCGGGCGGATCGACGGACCTGGCCAGGAACCACCGGCCGGGCAGCGCGGCGAACACCGGCAGGCTGCGCCGTCCCGTGGTGAGGAACACCCGCGCCCTCTCACGGACCAGCGCGGCGGCCTCCTCCAGGGACCCGGCCCGCGACCAGGTGTCACCAGGCCCTTCGGTCCAGCCCGGTCGGCGCAGGATCAGCAGCGGCACCCCTGTGGCGGCCGAGGCCGCGACCGCCGAGGCGGTCATCCGTGCCGCGAACGGGTGGGTGGCGTCCACCAGCAGATCGATCCGCTCGGCCGCCAGCCAGGCGGCCAGCCCGTCCGGCCCGCCGAACCCGCCCTCGCGTACCTCCCCCACCGGCAGCCTCGGGTTGGTCACCCGCCCGGCCAGCGAGGTCACCACATGCGCCTGGGGGTGGAGTTCGGCGGCGAGCGCGCGGGCCTCCGCCGTACCGCCCAGGATCAGGACCCGCATGCCCGGTCCCTGGCCACGCTGTAGAGATGGCTGTCGGGGAACTCCGCCGCCCCCAGCACCCGGCCGACGATGATCACCGCGGTCCGCCTGATCCCGGCGTCCCGGACCTTGGCCGCGATGTCGGCCAGCGTGCCGCGCACGATCTCCTCGTCGTCCCTGCTCGCGCGGGCCACCACCGCCACCGGGCAGTCGGGGCCGTAGCCGGGCAGCAGGTCGGCGACCACGGCGTCGATCCGCTGCACGGCCAGGTGCAGCACCATCGTGGACCGGCTGGCGGCGAGCGTGGGCAGGTCCTCGCCTTCGGGCATCGGGGTCGCGCGGGCGGCGGTACGGGTCAGGATGACCGTCTGCCCGACGCCGGGCACGGTCAGCTCCCTGCCCAGCGCCGCTGCCGCCGCCGCGAACGCCGGTACGCCCGGCACCACCTCGTACGGCACGCCGTACGCCTCCAGCCTGCGCATCTGCTCGGCCACCGCGCTGAACACCGACGGGTCGCCGGAGTGCAGCCGGGCCACGTCCAGGCCGTCGCGGTGGGCGGCGACGAACTCGGCCGCGATCTCGTCCAGCGTCAGGTTCGCGGTGTCCACCAGCTTGGCCCCGGGCGGGCAGGCGTCCAGCAGTTCCACCGGGACCAGCGAGCCCGCGTACAGGCACACCGGGCAGCCTTCCAGGCGGCGCAGGCCGCGCAGCGTGATCAGGTCGGCCGCGCCCGGACCGGCCCCGATGAAGTAGACGGTCATTCCGCGTCCCCCTTGGTCACCGACCAGATGGTGACCGGCATGGCCGCGCGCCAGCCGGTGAACCCGCCCACCGGCGCGGCCCGCTGCAAGGCCAGCCGCACCAGGTCGCCGCCGAGCCTGCCGTACCACGCCGCCACGACGGCCTCCGTCTCCAGCGTGACCGCGTTCGCGACCAGCCGCCCGCCGGGGCGCAGCGCCGACCAGCAACGTTCCAGCAGGCCGGGCGCGGTCGCGCCGCCGCCGACGAACACCGCGTCGGGCGTGGGCAGGCCGGTCAGGGCGTCCGGGGCGCGGCCGGTCACGATCCGCAGGGACGGTACGCCGAGCCGGTCGGCGTTGCGCCGTATGGCGTCGGCCCGGTTCGCCCGGCTCTCCACCGCCACGGCCGCGCAGGTCGGGTGGACCCGCAGCCACTCGATGGCGATGCTGCCCGCGCCCGCGCCGACGTCCCACAGGAGTTCGCCGTGTTGCGGGGCGAGCCTGGACAAAGTGACCCCGCGGACCTCGCGTTTGGTGAGCTGCCCGTCGTGCTCGAAGGCGGTGTCGGGCAGGCCGGGGGTCGCGGGCAGCGGCTCGGTGCCCGGCGCGGCGGCGCACGCGACGGCGATCACGTTCAGCGGGGAGGGGGCCGGGCCGGTCCAGGTGCCGGCGGTGGCCCGTCGTACGTCCTCGGTGGGCGCGCCCAGATCGGACAGTACGGTCAGCTCGCTCGGCCCGTACCCGGCCCGGGTCAGCAGGTCGGCGACCACGGACGGGGAACCGGCGTCCGCGCCCAGTACGACGAGGCGGCGGCCGGGCGCGACGGCGGCGTGCAGCGCCTCGGGCGGACGGCCGACCAGGCTCACCGTCTCCACCTGCTCGACCGGCCAGCCGAGCCGGGCGCAGGCCAGCGACAGCGACGACACCTGCGGCAGCACCCTCACGTTCTCCGCGCCGACCAGCCTGGCCAGCGTCGTGCCGATGCCGTAGAACATCGGATCACCGCTGGCCAGCACGCATATCGCGCGCCCTGCGTATCGGTGGAGAAGATCGGGCAACGCGGGCAGCAGCGGCGACGGCCACGCCACCCGCTCGGCGTTGACCGGCACGAGTTCCAGGTGCCGCGGGCCGCCCACCAGCACGTCGGCGGCCTCCACCGCGCGGCGCGAGGCGGCGGGCAGCCCGTCCCAGCCGTCCGCGCCGATGCCGACGACGGTGATCACATGTTGCCCAGTACGCGGGTCACCTGGACCTCTATCACGACCCGCGCCGGGTTCTCCCTGGGCTGGCGGTAGCGCTCGGCGTAGCGGCGTACGGCGTCGGCGATCTCGTCCGACTCGGTCCGCACCACGGCCCGCCCCTCCAGGGTGGACCAGCGCCGGCCGTCCACCTGGCACAGCGCCACCGCCGCGCCTTCGGACCCGATCAGGCGAGCCTTGCGCGAAGCCCCCGAGGTGATCACGCGGGCGATCCCGGTGGGCAGGTCGAGGGTCACCCCCACCGGCACGACATGCGGCGGCTCGCCGTCCGGACGGACGGTGGAGAGCGTGCAAAGGTGCCGCTCCTGCCAGAACTCGGCGAACTCATCGCCCATCGTGACCAGGTCCACGGCGCTCATCGTATATGTGGTGGTAAATGGCCTTCTGGCAGACTCTGTCGGGTGAAGCGGCTACTCGTGATCGGCATCGGGGCGGGCGACCCCGACCATCTCACCCTCCAGGCGGTCAAGGCCATCGCCGCGACGGACGTGTTCTTCATCGTGGACAAGGGCGAGGTCAAGCACGACCTGATCCGGCTGCGGCTGGACATGATCGCCGAGCACGGCCGCCAGCCGTACCGGATCGCCGAGACCCGCGACCCCGAACGCGACCGCACCACTCCCGCCTACACCGAGGCCGTCGAGGACTGGCGCTCCCGCCGCTCCCAGGCCCTGGAGTCCCTGATCGCCGACCACCTGGGCGAGGGCGAGACCGGCGCGATCCTGGTGTGGGGCGATCCTGGTGTGTACGACAGCACCCTCGCCATCGTCGAGGAGATCCTTGAGCGGGGCCATGTCGCCTTCGACTACGAGGTCATCCCGGGCATCAGCAGCATCGCCGCCCTCACCGCCCGCCACCGCATCCCGCTCACCCAGGTCG